>JAEZKI010000476.1 GCA_023415525.1 Bacillota bacterium
GCTTTTAGGCATTACTATTGCAGCCACTATGAAAGCAGAACAAATCGTTAACATTCAGACCTTAATGATTATGGGACTTGGTTTACTTGCCTTTGTATTTGATACGATGGCAGGCGTACTTTTTGCAAAATTCCTTAATCTTTTCTGCAAAGAGAAGGTTAATCCAATGATTGGTGCAGCAGGTATTTCAGCTTTCCCAATGTCTGCACGTGTGGTACAAAAAATGGCAACAGCAGAAGATAAGCAAAATTTTATATTGATGCAAGCTATTGGTGCCAATGTATCTGGTCAGATTGCATCAGTTATAGCAGGAGGCGTTATTCTTAGCCTTGTACCAACATTTATTTAGGAGGGAAAAACAATGAATATGGTAAATGTAATGAATGCATTGGAATTGATGGGCAAGGGAATGTTAGCAATTTTTGTGGTAATTATGACCATTTTTATATTGGTTACATTACTTATTAAGTTTCAGCCACAAGAAAAAGCCAATAAAACAACAGAAGAAAACAAATAATTTAAAATGAAATTAAAATAAATAATAATAAAATATATTTTATAATATTTGTTCAACTGTACTAAAAAAAAGTGTGCTTTTATATTGAATTTACATAAAAACTTGATATATAATAGGTCTATAGAGAATTAGAAGGTAAAACTTAACCGTTGGGCCTAGCAAGTAATGAATAAGTGTTACATAATATGAAAAGCATATACTTGTAGAGGAATTTAGCAATAAAAGTTTATACTATAAATGTAAAATAACCTAACATATACGTACTGGAGAGAACAACATGAGAAAAACTAAAATAATTTGTACCCTTGGACCATCTACAGACAGTGATCAAGTATTAAAACAATTAATGATTTCAGGAATGAACGTAGCCCGTTTTAACTTCTCCCATGGAACACATGAGAGCCATAAGAAAAACTTTGATCGTCTTGTAAAGTTAAGAGAAGAACTAAACTTACCAGTTGCAGCTTTATTAGATACAAAAGGTCCTGAAATTAGGATTTGTCAATTTGCTGAAGGTAAGATTACTCTTGAAAAGGGTGATACTTTTACTTTAACAACACGCCAAGTAGAGGGAACAAAGGAGATTGTGAGTGTAAACTATAGTGAGTTTGCAAAAGACATTAATGAGGATGCAGTTATTCTTTTAGATGATGGACTTATTGAATTAGCTGTTGAAGAAATCAAAGGTGAAGATGTCGTTTGTAAGGTTATGAATAGTGGGACACTTTCTAACAACAAGGGAGTGAACTTACCTAATACACGCTTATCGATGCCTTATCTTAGTGAAAAAGATAAATCAGATATTATCTTTGGAATTAAAACAGGTTATGATTTTATTGCAGCTTCTTTTGTAAGATGTGCTCAAGACGTATTAGACATTCGTGCTATTTTAGAACAATACAATTGTCACACCCTTAAAATCATTGCTAAGATTGAAAATAGAGAAGGTGTAGATAATATTGATGAAATCATACGTGTAGCAGATGGAATCATGGTAGCACGTGGTGATATGGGTGTTGAAATACCAGCTGAAGAGGTACCAGCTCTTCAAAAGATGATTATTAAAAAGGTATATAGTGTAGGTAAGCAAGTTATTACAGCTACACAAATGCTGGATTCTATGATTAAAAACCCTCGTCCTACTCGTGCAGAGACTAACGATGTAGCTAATGCTATTTATGATGGGACAAGTGCAATTATGCTTTCAGGTGAGACGGCAGCAGGGCTTTATCCAGTAGAAGCTCTTCAAACAATGGCCAGAATTGCTCTTCACACTGAAAATGATATTGATTATATTAAACGTCTTAAAAATAGGACCAACTATGAGACAGCTAATGTAACAAGTGCTATTTCCTATGCCACCTGTACAACGGCTCATGATTTAGGGGCACGTGCTATTATTACAGTCACTAAGTCAGGTAGAACAGCCCGTATGATTTCTAAATTTAGACCCATTGCTCCTATTATTGGTTGTACCACAAGTCCAAGTGTTTATCGCCAAATGAGTCTTGTATGGGGCGTGACACCACTTCTTATAAATGAAGAAAATGAGACAGATGAAATTTTCAAGCATGCTGTTGAGGTAGCTGAACAAGCACAGCTTGTTGAGAGTGGTGATCTTGTAGTTATTACAAGTGGCGTGCCAGTAGGTGTTTCTGGTACAACTAATATGATAAAAGTAGAAGTGGTAGGGAATATTCTCCTTTCAGGGACAGGTGTAACCAATAAAATTGTTTCAGGACCTCTTTGTGTATGTGAAGAGGAAGATGAAGTAGAAAAAAAGTTCAATGATGGGGATATTTTAGTTGTTCCTTATACGAGTAATAAGATACTTCCTCTTTTAAAAAGAGTAGCAGGGATTATTACCGAACAAGGTGGTTCCAATTCTCATGCAGCAATTGTTGGGTTAACATTAGATATTCCAGTGATTGTGGGGGCTCATAATGCAACACAACTCCTCAAATCAGGTGCTATTGTAGAAGTAGATGCTGTAAGAGGGACAGTAGTAGCCAATAATCACTAGAAGTTAAATAAAATATTGCAAGTTGGCATAGTGCTAGAAAACTATGCCAACTTATTTTTTTAGGATTGGATAATCTATTTTGGTTTAAAAGTGAAACTTTTTTGTATTTTTCACAATCGAAGAGAAACTAGGTTTCCCCAGAAAAAGAAATGTGGAATTAATCTGTTTTCTTGATGTGTATGAGGATAAATATTTAATAAAACGCTAGATGGTGGAAAGTAAACAAAAAGATACTATTTTCCTAAGGGTATCTACAGGAAAATAGTATCTTTTTATAAATTTTGAGTCTATAAGTGTACTTAAAAAAGTAGATGAGCCATGAAAGCTACAATAGGTAAGGTAATAAGGGTTCTTTCAATAAAGATAATAAAGAGCTCATGGAGTTTAACAGGCAC
>JAEZKI010000489.1 GCA_023415525.1 Bacillota bacterium
TTGTTATTAATTCGGTAACAGGTGGAACAGATGCACAAGGTGAAGTCAATGTGAAGATTAGAAATAATGATCGAATTTATAATGGGCATGGCGTAAGTATGGATATTGTGGAAGCCAGTATACTTGCCTATATTTCTGCAATTAATAATATGCTTTATGACCAAGAAGATAAAAAGGAGGTTTAGAGAGTGAAAAAAATCGCTATATTTGATTCTACTCTTAGAGATGGTGCACAAGCAGAAAGTATCTCCTTTTCCGTAGCAGATAAGTTAAAAATAGTAAGCACTTTAGATGAATTGGGAATTAATTATATAGAAGCAGGAAACCCTGGTTCTAATCCTAAAGATTTGGAATTCTTCAAAGAGGTCAAAAAGTTAGCTCTAAAGAAAGCTAAGTTAGCAGCTTTTGGGAGCACGAGACGAAGAGATATAAAGGTAGAAGAAGATAGCAATGTACAGTCTTTACTAATAGCTGATACACCTGTTGTTGTGATATTTGGTAAGGCATGGGATTTTCATGTGACAGATATTATTAAGACAACACTGGAAGAAAATTTATGTATGATAGAGGAAACCATAAGTTTTCTAAAAGCAAAGGGTAAGGAAGTTATTTTTGATGCGGAGCACTTTTTTGATGGCTATAAAAGCAATAACCAGTATGCATTAAAAACGCTTTTAGCAGCTGAAAAGGCAGGAGCAGACTGTATTGTATTATGTGAGACCAATGGAGGGGCTTTCCCTGATGAAATTTTTCAGATTGTAAAGGAAGTCAAAGAAAAGGTAAGTTGTGAGATTGGTATTCACACCCATAATGATACGGGGATGGGTGTAGCCAATAGTGTGATGGCGGTCTTAGGTGGAGCAAACCACGTGCAAGGAACCTTCTTAGGCTTTGGAGAACGTTGTGGGAATGCCAACCTTTCTACTATTATCCCCAATCTCCAATTGAAAAGAGGCTATACCTGTATTCCAGAAGAAAATATGATTAAACTCACGCCTTTTGCAAGGCGTATTGCAGAGATTGCTAATATTTCGTTAAGTGATCATATGCCTTATGTAGGGAAAAGTGCTTTTGCCCATAAGGCAGGTATGCATATTGACGGAGTCACTAAAGCACCTATTTCCTTTGAACATGTAACCCCTGATAGTGTAGGTAATGAAAGAAGATTTTTAATGTCAGAGGTGGCTGGACGAAGTACAATTTTAGAAAAGGTACAACGCATAGCACCACAAGTAACTAAAAATGATGCTGTAACAGGCCAAATTATTGCACGAATCAAGGAGCTAGAGCATAAAGGTTATCAGTTTGAAGGTGCTGATGGGACATTTGAGCTTTTAGTAAGAAAGGCTCTAGGGAAATATAAGCCGTTTTTTGATTTAGAGGAGTTTAAAACAATAGGTGAGGAACCTTCTAATTCAAGAGAGATCAGTTCTTCGGCCATTATTAAGGTGAGAGTAGACGGTAAGGTGGAAATGACTGCAGCAGAAGGGGAAGGCCCTGTTAACGCTCTAGATAAAGCCCTTAGAAAGGCCTTAGAAATCTTTTACCCAGAACTGAAAACAGTTCATCTGACAGACTATAAAGTAAGGGTACTAGATACTAAATCAGCTACTGCTGCTAAGGTACGCGTACTTATAGAATCCACAGATGGCGAAGATTATTGGAGTACAGTAGGTGTATCTACTGACATTATTGAAGCCAGTTGGATCGCTCTAGTAGACTCTATTGAGTATAAATTAATTAAAGATATTGAAAAGAAATTTAAGGCTTATTTGTAAAGGAGGGAGGAGGATGTGTTGTAACGAAAAGAAAGCACAAGGATTAGGGTTAATAGATGATACTATTTATAAAAAACCTTGGTTTTGGGTTTGTATAACGGTTATTGTATTTTGTATAATGAGGCCTCATGTGATTGTTATGTGTGGTAATGGTAGTGGCAATCAATATAATGGCAAAGATAAAAAAGATTAGGAGTTTATTGGCTTGATTACATATTATTTGGCAGAACAAGAGGAAATAAGTAGCATTGCTAGATTACATAATGAACTTGTTTATTATATCCAAAAGGTAACAAAAGACGTTTATTGGGACTTTGAGAAAATATCTGAAGAAGATACCTTGTGGTATTTACACTCTTTTATGGATCATCCTGAAAAGAGAATCTTTGTTGCCAAAGAAGGAGAAGAGATCATTGGATTTATGGCTGGGGAAATAGTTGATTGTCACATGCCCCTTTCTAGTATTAGGAGGGTGGGATATATAGCAGGGGCCTACGTATTGCCTACCTACAGAGGACAAGGAATTGCAAAGCAACTGGAAAAAATGATGGTAGGTTACTTTAAGGAACACAATCTAAAATATGTAGAGCTAAATTATATAGCGAATAATAGGGTAGCTGAGGAAAGCTGGAAAAAGCTGGGCTATCAGACATTTAGAAAACAAGCAAGAAAAGAGATCTAGTTAAAAGATGAGTAATAGGTAGATAGATTAAGGAGATGATATTTAATGGGAATGACAATGACACAAAAAATATTAGCAGCACATGCAGGGCTTGAAAGTGTAGTAGCAGGACAATTAATAGAGGCAAATTTGGATTTAGTTTTAGGAAATGATATTACATCACCAGTAGCTGTTAAGGAATTTAATAAAATAGGTTGTGAGTGTGTATTTGATAAAAGCAAGGTAGCTATAGTACCTGACCACTTCACACCTAATAAGGATATAAAAGCAGCAGAACAATGTAAGTTCATTAGAGAATTTGCTAAGGATAAAGAAATTGAAAACTACTTTGAAGTAGGACAAATGGGAATTGAACATGCCCTTATTCCTGAAAAAGGATTAGTGGTACCAGGAGATGTTGTCATTGGAGCAGACTCACATACTTGTACTTATGGGGCACTAGGTGCTTTTTCTACAGGTATAGGAAGTACAGATATGGCAGCTGGAATGGCAACAGGTAAAGCTTGGTTTAAAGTACCATCAGCCCTTAAGTTCGTATTAACAGGTAAACCTAGTAAGTATGTAAGTGGTAAAGATGTTATTCTTCATATTATTGGCAAGATTGGTGTAGATGGAGCACTTTACAAATCCATGGAGTTTGTAGGAGAGGGTGTTACCAATCTTTCTATGGATTCACGTCTTTGCATGGCTAATATGGCCATTGAAGCAGGGGCTAAAAATGGTATTTTCCCAGTGGATGAAAAAACTTTAGCTTTTGTAAAAGAACATAGTACCAAAGAATACAAGGTATATGAAGCAGATGCAGATGCAGAGTATGATGGGGTTTATGAGATTGATCTTTCTAAAGTGCGTCCAACTGTTGCTTTCCCACATCTTCCAGAAAACACAAAAACAGTAGATGAAATAGGTGCAAAGGAAATTAAAATCGACCAAGTCGTTAT
>JAEZKI010000490.1 GCA_023415525.1 Bacillota bacterium
GCTTTTAGCTCTTCCTCTTATGGTAGCTGGATATAGAGGATGTAAGGAAGAGTTACCAGGCTTCCCTAAGAATGGTTTATGGGAAGTTGAATTTGAGGACATTAATGCATATCCTTATTAGAAAGTAGGAGGGAATGATGATAGAGAATCCCATTTTAAAGGGCTTTTGCCCAGATCCTAGTATAGTGAGAGTAGGAGAAGATTATTATATTGCCACCTCCACTTTTGAATGGTGGCCAGGAGTAAAGCTCCACCATTCAAAAGATCTTAAAAATTGGGAACAGATACCTTCTCCTCTTAGGAGGGAAAGTCAGCTGAATATGATAGGCAATCCCACCTCAGGAGGTATTTGGGCACCTTGCTTAAGCTATGATCAAGGAAAATTCTATTTAGTTTATACGGACGTAAAGACGAAAAAAGGAAGATACTATAACAACCATAACTATCTTGTTGAAACAGAAGATATATATGGTGAATGGTCTGACCCCATATACTTAAACAGTACAGGTTTTGACCCCTCTTTATTCCATGACCAAGATGGGAAAAAATATTTGGTGAATATGAGGAATGGGTTTAAGGGGATTTTGTTACAAGAATACGATGCAAAAAATAAATGCCTTGTAGGTGAAGCTGTTACCATCTTCAGAGGAACGGAAGCAGGTTATACAGAAGGTCCACACCTTTATTATATAAGGGGCTGGTATTATCTTATAGTTGCTGAAGGAGGAACAGGATATGGTCACTGTGTCACTATGGCCCGTTCAAAAAATATATGGGGTCCCTATGAAGTAGATCCAGAGAACCCGATGTTGACTTCTAAGACAGACGATGGCGCTTATTTGCAAAAATGTGGCCATGCTGATTTAACAGATACCCCCTATGGTGAGTGGTATATGGTTCATCTTTGCAGTAGGCCACGAGAAAATGAGAAGGCATGCTTATTGGGAAGAGAGACAGCTCTTCAAAAGGTTTATTGGAATGAAGAAGGTTGGCTAAGACTAGAAACAGGTGGAAATACGGCAGCTCAATTTGTACAAGAACCTAAAGGAATAAAGGCATATCCTTTTAAAAAGGACTTGATTAAGGATGATTTTGAGGAAGAAGAATTAAATGTGAAATATGTATCGCCAAGAGTACCTTTAGGGGAATGTTTAGACCTTACGGTGAGGAAGGGGTTTTTGAGGCTTTATGGTCAGGAGTCTATGAATTCCTTACACCAGGTAAGCTTAGTGGCACAAAGGCAAGTCAATGTAAAAGCAATAGTAACAACAAGTATGGAATTTACACCTACACACCCCGAGCAATTAGCAGGACTAGCCTATATGTATGATGCCATGAATTTTTATATTTTAGGTAAAACAGCAGATGATCAGGGACACCCTTATCTCACACTGGTACAGAGTGACGCAGGAGCCGTCACAGACTTAATGGAGCCTATTTCATTAGAGAAGCATACTAGACTTTATATGAAAGTAGAAACCTGTAGCAAGGGTGAGTATGCACAATTTTATTATTCTTATGATGAAGTGAATTGGCTACCAGTAGGTGAACCTTGCGATACACGCATACTAACAGACGAACATTGCAGAGGCTTTACAGGTGCTCACTTTGGGTTATACTGTCATGATATGACAGGAAAAAGACTCTATGCAGATTTTGATTACTTTAGTTATCAGTAGCATTTTTGACCAAGCGAGGTTTTTTGCCAGGAAGGCTGTAAGTTGACATTTTCTTTCTATATTTTAAGGGAGTCATTTCAGTGTATTTTTTGAAAGCTTTTTCGAAGTACATAATATTACTATAGCCCAATAGGTTGGCAATCTGGGTAATATTATAGTCACTATGAGCCAGAAGGGATTGGGCTTTTTTTACTTTATAGATATTAATATACTCATTCACAGTAAAACCTGTTGTTTCTTTGAAAATACGACTTAAATAGCATTTACTAATATAGAAATACTTTGCTAAGTCATCTAAGGATTTTACTTCTGTATAGTTTTCGTTAATATAGAGAGTAATCTCTTGGATTTTCTGGTGCTTTAAGGTTTGGGGGACATCTGCATTAAGAGACAAGATGTTTTGCTCAGCACATCGGTAGATAAAGACTAATAACTGAGAAAGTTTCATATAAGCAATAGATTTATAACTGAAATCTTTTTTATGAATCTCAGTAGCAATCGATAAAAGGGAAGTCTTCACATAGTCTTGGTGCTCTTTACTTAAAGTAATCACACCATAAAATCTATGGTAGAGATCATCAATAGAAAAATCATTAAACAAAGCAAAGAAAGGAGCAATAAGATCTCCAGAAAATTCAATGACAATACGATCATGGTAAGGTTTACCTGCTGAACTGGTCTTATGAATTTGATTATGATCAATAAGAACGAGATTACCTGCATTAACAAGGTAGGTTTTATCTTCAATGAAGTAATAACGTTGTCCTTCTAATAGATAATAAAGTTCATATTGCTCATGAAAGTGTTTATCAGGCATTGTAAATTCATAGTCACGAACGGTACGATCAATAGCTATTCCATCCATGGTTTCAAAAAATATAGTCTCTCTCATAAGAATCTCCCTTGTTTAAGTATCGAATTTTTCAAAAACTAAGTTAATAATATTATACTCTATCGAGTTATAAAGTACATATGTATAGATTTTAAATACCAAAAAGACATAGGATATCAGGAGGCAGAATATGATACATGAAAACAATAAAGTAAAGGATATTCAAATTGCTTATATAGGTGGGGGCTCTCGTAATTGGGCATGGACATTTATGAAAGATTTAGCCCTAGAGGAACAGCTATCAGGAACCATTAGGCTCTATGATATAGACTTTGAAGCAGCTCAAGCAAATGAAAAAATAGGCAATCGTATCAGTCAAAAAGAAGAAGCAGTAGGTAAGTGGCATTATAAGGCTACAGCCTCTATTGAAGAAGCTTTAACAGGTTCAGATTTTGTTATTATCTCTATCTTGCCAGGAGATTTTGAGGAAATGGCAAGTGATGTACATACTCCTGAGAAGTATGGCATTTATCAATCGGTAGGTGATACTGTTGGCCCTGGTGGAATTATTAGAGCGATGCGTACCATTCCTATGTTTTTTGAAATCGCAGAGAATATCAAAAAGTATGCACCAAAGGCATGGGTTATTAACTATACCAACCCTATGACTATCTGTGTGAGAGCTCTCTATACTGCTTATCCAGAAATAAAAGCTTATGGTTGCTGTCATGAAGTGTTTGGAACGCAAACGATTTTAAAAGAGGCTTTAAAAGAAATAGTAGGCATAGAAAATGTAGAAAGACATGAAATAAAAACCAATGTATTAGGCATCAATCATTTTACTTGGATTGATAAAGCCACCTATAAAGAGTTGGATCTTTTCCCTATTTATAAAGCTTTTGTAGAGAAGCACTATGAAGAGGGGTATCATGTGGATGAGCAGCATTGGCTAAATACTGTGTTTAAATCTAAGGAAAAGGTAAAGTTTGATTTATTTAAAAATCACGGGCTTATTGCAGCAGCAGGAGATAGACACTTGGCGGAGTTTGTGCCTCAGAATTGGTATTTAAAAGATCCTGAAACTGTAGAAAGGTGGCAGTTTAAGTTAACACCTGTTTCATTTAGAATTGAAAACCGAGAAGAGCTTAAGAATAAAAGCAAAGCTTATGCTACAGGAGAATTAGAGATTGAGCTAGAGAATTCTGGAGAAGAAGGAATTGCTCAAATTAAGGCACTCATCGGTTTAGACGAAATAGTTACCAATGTCAATATGCCTAATAAAGGACAAATGCTAGGAATACCACTGGGAGCTGTAGTAGAAAGTAATGCTTTGTTCCAAGTCAATGGTGTAAAACCTATTATGGCAGGACAGTTACCTTGTGAAATAGAGAGTCTTACTTTAAGACATGTAGAAGTACAAGAAGGCATTATCCAAGCAGCCGTTGAGAAAGATATAGATAAAGCCTTTAAGGCCTTTAGTGCAGATGTACAGGTATCCAATTTAAAACCTGAGGACGCTAAAAGACTCTTCGATGAAATGGTGAATAATACCAAAGAATACCTTACTTATTGGAATATTTAAAAAGGCCTCTAAAAAGTTGGACACTCATTCTTTATATGAGATGTTCAACTTTTTTTTCTTTAATTTTTTTGTACTCTCTGGGTGTGCAATTGAAAAAGCGTTTAAAGGCTTCAGAAAAATGGCTGGGGCTATCAAAGCCACATTGAGTAGAGATATGAGCAATATGGGCAGTTTTATCTCTTAAGAGTAGAGTGGCCCCCTGGGTGATGCGATATTTAATTAAGTATTGCATAGGGGAGGTTTGAATGGTACGCTTGAAGCAACGCAGAGCTTCACGCTCACCAATATTAGCAACCTGAGCGATTTGGCACAGGTCTAGACTTTCACTGTAATGTGCATGGATGAAGTCTAGCATCTTTTTAATACGTTGAGAGTCTATACTCGGTTCAAGGTGAGGTTGTACTTTGTCTAGTTCATATTTTTCATATAAGAAAAGACAGACTTGTGATAATTTTTCACGTACAATAAATTCATAACCAGTGGGTTCATTTGCCATAGCTTCAAAGGCTTGAATTATAGAAGTGAGGGCTACTTGATTATCAGCGGAGTCTGCTTTAAAGACATAAGCATCAAGGGTTTCAGAGTGAGTAAGAGGGTTTATGTACCGTTGGGTAAAAACAGAGCTTTCAGAACCAGTTATAAGGGTAGGATGGAAAACTAAAGAATAAAGTTTGCACTGATTTTGAGTGAAACCATAATGTAGAATATTAGAGTTAAAGAAAAGACTGTCACCTTCATGGAGACAAAAAGTCTTATTAGGAATTTGCACGTTCAAGTTTCCAGAGGCTACGTACATAAGCTCCATTTCTTTATGCCAATGCCAAGGGATCTCATTTTGTAGTTCAGTAGTATAAAGTGAAGAATAAGCAGCACAGGGAAAGGTGAAGGAGCCATGGGGTGTTAATTCACGATAATCATGATTAATATTAAAAGTACAGGCTTGCATAGCCTAAATCCTCCTAGTTAGTCCGTTTTTTTATATTATAGGTCTGAAATCAAATTGTATCAAGGAGTAGAAGGCGATATCCTTATAGTATGAAAGAATAAAAACAGCCAATGGTTACAGAGTGGCTTAAGGAGGAGCAAAAATGAAAGTAAGGATTGAACATGTAGCACTATATGTAAAGGATATTGAAGAAGTAAAAAGCTTTTACGTTAAGTATTTTGGTGCGAAGAGTAATGGATTGTATCAAAATGAAGAAGGCTTTTCAAGTTATTTTTTGACCTTTGATACGGGAGCTAGATTAGAGATAATGGCTCATACATTATTAGAACACAGGGAAGTGAAGGAGCTAGTTAATGGCTTTAATCATCTGGCTTTTTCAGTTGGAAGTAAAGAGGAGGTTCTTAGGCTTACTCAAGAGATTGTCAAGGATGGGCATAAGCTTTTAAGCTCGCCTAGAGATACAGGAGATGGTTATTTTGAAAGCTGTATAGCTGATCCAGAGGGAAATAGGATAGAGATAACAGTATAAGCACTTAGAGGTTTTTCATAAGATAAAATAGGGGGATTTTAAAAAAATGAAAAATTATACACACACACTTGTGGCAAGCTTTGTAGGCTATATTACTCAGGCTATTATCAATAATTTTGTACCTTTACTTTTTTTGACCTTTCAAAGTACATATGATATCCCACTTAGTAAAATTACTTTGTTGGTGACTATTAATTTTGGAGTCCAATTGTTAGTGGATTTACTAGCAGCTCATTATGTCGATAAGATAGGCTATCGCAAGGCTATAATAGCCGCCCACATTTTTGCAGCAGCAGGATTAGCTGGCTTAGGTTTTCTTCCAGAACTTTTTAGTGATCCTTATATAGGAATTTTATTAGCCATTTGTTTATATGCTGTGGGAGGAGGAATTATAGAAGTGCTTATTAGTCCTATTGTAGAGGCATGCCCTACTAGTAAAAAATCAGCAGTTATGAGTTTATTGCATTCCTTTTATTGTTGGGGACATATGTTAGTGATTATTGTTTCGACTCTTTTCTTTGTAAGCTTTGGCATAAATAATTGGCGCATCTTAGCCTATGTGTGGGCTATTATTCCACTTTTAAATGCCCTTTATTTTACACAAGTACCTATTAATACCCTTCATGAAGAAGGGGAAAGCTTTTCTATCAAAAAGTTATTTTCTATGAAGCTTTTTTGGATTTTCATTGTTTTAATGGTTTGTGCAGGGGCCTCTGAGCAAGCCATGAGTCAGTGGGCTTCTGTTTTTGCAGAGGCAGGACTACAGGTTTCAAAGACAGTAGGAGATTTAGCAGGGCCTTGTTTCTTTGCAGCTACAATGGGTATTGCAAGGGTCTTTTATTCCAAGTTTAGTGAAAAGATAGAACTCCAGAAATTTATGATGGGAAGTAGTGTGCTTTGTATCATCAGTTATTTAATTGCTGTTTTTTCACCTTACCCCGTTTTAGGGCTTATAGGCTGTGGGTTATGTGGTTTGTCAGTAGGTATTTTATGGCCTGGTACCTTTAGCTTAGCCAGTGAGAAGTGTCCAAGGGGTGGAACAGCTATGTTTGCCTTTTTTGCATTAGCAGGCGACTTAGGGTGTTCAGCAGGTCCTACTGTTGTAGGAATGGTATCTAGTGCACTAGATGGCAGTATTAAAGCTGGGTTATTGACTGCCATAATCTTTCCAATAGTGCTTATTATAGGATTATTGGCTTGCCAGAGAGCCACTAAAAGGATATAAATTGTAAAATCATAATAAGACATTGATGAGGACCTCTTCATTATAAGGGGTCTTTTTCAATGCCTTTTTTGGTAGGGTAGACAAATTCTGCTTTGATAAAAACTATAAAGAGTGTAGAAGAAGTATTTCCTAGCCACATTTTGGAAGGTTAAGAGGGAAAGGTATAAATATTTAAAATATTATGATAAAATAATAAAATATTAGGATTTATAGGGGAAAAGGGACTTCCCATAATCTTTACTAGGGTATGAATAATCGAAGAACTTATTTGTAGAAGGAGGCTCAAAAAGTATAGAAGAGAATGATAGGAGTAAAAGGAAAAATAAGAAAAAATACGTATATAGGAAGGAAGACAATGCAAATGTTAGATAAAAATTTACAAGAAATCATTGAAAGAGCTTTTAATATGGATAGACTATCACCAGATGTTAGAAAGCAGGTTATGGACTATATTGTAGGAGAGACGGAGACCATTCAATTATCTCCCATTGACAAATTAGTAGGGTATCATACGTCGTATATGTTAGAAGGTTTATTGGAAGGAAAAAACAAAGAGCTCGCACTAAGGTGCTATTATGTATTCTATTTATTTAACTCAAAAGCCTTTTTTATGAACAGCATGGGTATGGAAAGTAGTTATGAACTCTATCATACATTAGGGCTTGAACCGTGCAGTGTGGTTGAAGGTATAACGATGAGCCTAGTAACTAAACTGAATTATAATTCAAGTTCTGTTTTTAACGCTATTAAGAATAATATTACCGACTACGAAAACAAGGGAAAGAAATCCCTATTCGGACAAGCTGATACTTATTATGGTAATGCATTTCAGGACTATGTGTTAAAACAGAGAAAAGACAGCAAGGAGATTAGTCCTACTCTACTCTATTTAGAGGGGGTGAGAGCTGTATTAAGCCAAAATAATGCTTCTCAAGAGATGCAGGCATTTGAGAAGGAGATAGAGGAGCTTATCCCCTTTATCTATGATAAACACCCTCTGTTTACTCCAAGCTATGAGAAGCAGAAGAGAAATGAATTGCAAGCAATAGCTTTATCTTTCTCTATAGTATTTCATAAAAAATCTACTAAGTTTCAAGAGCTTCTATGTAAGCAAATTCAGCTTTGTGATAATGAATATGTGGAAGAACTATTATCCAATCAATATAAGGGAGGAGCTACGGAGGAAATGGCTAAATTATTAGAAGATGTAAGTGTAGCTAATGCCTATAAAGCAGATTTTTACGCTGACAGGATGTTAAGAGATAGTTTGTTCAGCAGTAAAGATGAGTACCACAGACCTTTATTGGCTATTTATAAAGAGGACCCAGATAGTGTACTCGTAGCTTATGAGACGCTAAAGAGAGGGAGAAAGCCGGGCGCTTTTCTACTCTTTACTTTTCTAAGAGCAAGAGGCGTTGAGTTTGAAAAAGAGGAAGTTAGAACATTAGAAACGCTACTGGAGTATTATGTAGGAAAGGTAGCAGCAGAAAATAAGGTGCACATATATCGGCCAGATCGAAGAGTCTATCAAGCACCCTTAATGCTTTATGAAGTCTCAGAGGTAGCAAAAACCCAAGTACGAGAAGTAGTAGCAGCTCAGAAAATGCAAAGTGTATTGGTAGACATAGAGGCAGCCTCTAGATTCTTCTTTAAAGAAATAAAGGGAAACATTTTAGAGGAATTAGCAAAGGAGATGGGAGTAAAGCTCATTCTTAGTACAGCCATAGAAAGGGAACCTAAACTTTCAGCAGAAGTATTAAGGGAGTTTATACAATGTCATTTAGAAGAGACAGATGAGCTGATGAGAGAGAAGATAAAAGCAGGAGAAGATAACATTACCAAGTATGCTGAGAAACTCTATACAGAAGATATAGGGATGAAGGTAGAGACCTTGGTAAGTGTATTTAATCATCGCCTTAAGACAGTCATCAGTTTTATGGAAGCCTTTGTAGTAGATCGGGAAGAGCAAGTAAGAGGAGAGATACAAAAGCTTCGCAATACAAAAAATAAAAATATGCAGGAAGCTTTTGATCGCTTAGAGACGAAGTGGGACAGTAAAAAACAT
>JAEZKI010000499.1 GCA_023415525.1 Bacillota bacterium
TCAGGACTTGAACCTGAGACCTTCGGGTTATGAGCCCGACGAGCTACCAACTGCTCCACTCCGCGATATTAAGTTATTTAAAATCTGGCAGCCACCTACTCTCCCGGTCCGTCTCCAGACAAGTACCATCGGCCGCTTAAGTCTTAACCATCGTGTTCGGTATGGGAACGGGTGTTTCCCTTAAACGCATCACCACCAGAAATATTGTCTTAGGTATTCCCTTGACTTGTTTAATCATACACTATCCTAATCACTCTGTCAAGGAATTTACATAATTATGAACATAAGTATATCTTTAAATTATATAATACTACTTTAAGAAAAATCTTCTGCCTTTACGAACTTTGCAAAATATCCTCTATGTTTAATGCATTGTTCATATTTTGTGTGTTAAATTAACTAACATATCTCTTAGCCTAACAAAAGGGGAAGAGTTACCCTTCCCCTTTTGAGCCCTTGTCGCAGTCCCTCTACTGATTACAGCAATGACCTCACAGCAAACAAGGGCTTTATATTAGACTATTTTTTTATATCAATAACATTTTGAACAAGTGCTTTACATCTACCACAAACTGTACCTGCACCTGTCACTTCTCCAACTTTTTCTACTGTGTCAGCACCATTTTTTACTGCTTCTACTACAGAGGCTAAAGAAGTTCCTTTGCAACCACATACAGAGGCTAAAATTTCTTCAATTGAACCAACGCAACGGCCACAACCTGTACCTGCTCCTGTTTTCTCTTTGATTTCTTCTATAGTACGTGCTCCTTGGATCATTGCTTTTCTAATAGTAATATAGTCAACTTGTTTACAGTGACAAATCATTTTATTTCCTGCCATTTTATTGTCTCCTTAAATAAATTTCACAACTTATTATAACAATAAACCGTTCTATTTGGAAATACTATTTGACAATAATTATTTTCCTAAATATCCCTTTTGAAAATTATTTAATAGCTCCTTTTTCAATGTTCTCAGATATTATCAAATTTTCACCTCTCCAAAGCACGGAAATTAAGGCTATCAGGGTGCTTTTTCTAAAGCATTAGCAAAAAGTTAGTCTAAGTGGAATAAAACCTTTAAATCGTGACTAACAGGGCTGTTATAGGCATTTGTTTCCATAATATCTGCCATAAAGTCCCACCATTTACGATTAATCGCTGTATCTGCACCTTTACTCCATTTTTCTTCATCCTCTATTTCAATATAGCCATAAAGAACTCCTGTTTCCGAATCCAATGAAATCGTATAATTCTTACCACCATGTGCATGAATCATATCAACCATTTCGGGCCATAGTTCATTATGTCTTTTCTCATACTCTGCTTCCATTCCTGGGTTAAGTTGCATTTTAAATGTTTTAATCATTTTCTAAATCTCTCCTTCTTATCCGTCTTTTATAATAGAATAACATAACCCTGCCCAAAATTATCACTCTTTTCAAAAAAGAACCTATCCACAATTAATATTGCTGATAGGCTCTTTTAACTTTATCCTTATTCCTTAAAGCTTTCTATTACTTCAGCAAGGGTTGGAATAGATGGGGATGCCCCTTCCCTTGATACTGTGATTGAAGCTGCCATTGCACTCATCCTTAATGCATCTGGAATACTCTTCCCCCTTATAATAGCTGCCATAAAATACCCTGTAAAAGTATCACCTGCTGCTGTTGTATCTACTACTCTTGTTTTAAAAATATCTTGTTTAAAGAAGTTGTCCTTATCACGATAAACTGCACCTGCTGCACCAAGTGTGAGTATAACCTTGGACTCTGGATACATTTGCATCATCTTCTGTAGGATTTTATCTATTTCCTTTTCTCCTGTAATTTCTTCACCCTCAATTTCATTCATCATAAAATAGGTGATTTTACTGAGATCACAAGTGTCCAAATAGGCATCTAGTGGTGAAGGATTTAAAACAATTTGAATCCCTCGTTCATATGCCTTCTCAATGATATAATCCAAATGATTTACTTCGTTTTGCAAAAGTATATAATCACCCTCTTGAAAATTTAGAAGCACTTCATCAATAAATGCTTTTGTTAAAGAACGATTACTTCCACCATACAACATGATACAATTTTGGCCATTTTTATCAACCTGTATCACAGTATGGCCATTTTTCCCATCAATGCTCTTTATATACTCCGAGGATATGCCATACTCTTTGCACGCCTCTAAGAAAATGCCTCCCTGTTCGCCTATCATTCCTGCATGATAAACGGGTATCCCCGCCTTTGCTAATGTAACCGATTGATTAAAGCCCTTTCCTCCTAAGAAAGTCTCCATCCCTCTTGATGCTAATGTTTCACCTTCTCTTAGTATATGGTCTACTTTATAGACATAATCAATATTCAGAGAGCCAAAATTTAAGACTTTCATCTTATCCTCCTATAAGTCAAAATAATAACTAACTAGATTCGCCATCCTTTTTCATTATACTTGTTAGCGCATCACAGGCAATACCAATGGTCTCTTTCATGTTTTTAAAACTCATAATTGCACCCGCACGACATCCTCTAATAGAGGATATAATAAATAATGCCGCCGTCTCCATCTCACTGGCCATTACATTTCCATGGCACCACGCCTCCCAACGTTCCTTTAACCTAGGACCATTAGGAAGTCCATCTGGGTCATGCTGACCATAAAAACTGTCCTTGCTTTGAACAATTCCCTCTACATAATTTAACCCTGCTGACTTTGCAGCGTCCGCCAAAGCACCTACAATATGTCTATCGGCAATTGCTGGATATTCAATAGGCATATAGTGAATCGTTGTACCCTCATCCCTCACGGAACCTGTACAAATGACTCCATCTAAGCTTTCATCCCAAGAGACTTCACACACATGGCCTGCTGTTCCAATTCGGATAAACGTATCTGCTCCACAATGAATGAGCTCTTCTAAAGCAATGGCCATAGAAGGGCAACCCATTCCTGTTGATGTGACACTAACTTTTACCCCATTTAATGTCCCTGTCCAAGTCTTATGCTCTCTATTATGTGCAACAAGCTTTGCATCCTCAAAATAACTGGCAATCAAATCTGTTCTAAATGGATCTCCTGGTAGTAGTACATATCGTCCAACATCTCCAGGCTTACAACAAATATGATATTGTTCTCCTTTATTATTTAATACTTCTTTTACTTTCATCCTTCAACAGACCCCTTTCTGTACATCAGACCATATCCCCATGCGGCTGCAATACAGAGCCCGCACATGATGATACAATAATAAAATGTAGATTGAATATTTGTTATACTAATAATAGCTCCCGTTAACAAGGGTGATAAAATATCTGCTCCTCCCCCTACAAAGCCTATGGTTGCTGCTGCTATACCTGCATGCAGTGGATTTAAACTCACTGCAATGGATACAAGCACAGAGAATAAGACACCACAGAAAAAACCTGCAATGAAATACATTATAAAGAACATAAGTGCTGATTGAAAGAGCATGGCTATACACAAACTTACAAATGCACAAAGCATATTAATCCATAATACTTTTGTCTCATGAACCTTCTTTAAAATAGGAATAAAGAAGAAAGAACCTACCATACAGCCTACACTATATACTGTTAATACAGATACCGAAACACTCTCTGATATACCAAAACTCTCTACAAAGGTTGCCGTATACGTATGGATTGTATTGGTTGTGCCAAAATAAGTAAAACAAGCTATACCTAAGAAAATATAACCCCATTTTTTGTTTTTTAGTTTGACAGGCTCTACATCTCCACTTTCTGAAACTTCTTCTACTTGTATTTGCTTAGATAGCTTCATAAAAGGAATGGCTAAAAGC
>JAEZKI010000505.1 GCA_023415525.1 Bacillota bacterium
GCCTAATGGAGGAGCCGCTTATGAGACGTTAGAGAGTGGTCCACAAATAGCCTATTTGAGTCAAGAAGAAATCTATATTAGTCAAATGGATACCAAGACCTTAAATGATATGTTAAAATAAAATAGAAAATAATTATAGGGGGCTTAAGATGAGTGAAGTAATTGTAGTCACATCAGGTAAAGGTGGAGTAGGAAAAACAACTACTTCTGCCAATGTAGGAACAGCACTAACATTAGCTGGTAAGAAAGTCGTATTAGTTGATGCAGATATTGGATTACGCAACTTGGATGTTGTTATGGGGCTTGAAAATAGAATTGTTTATGATTTAGTTGATGTGGTTGAAGGAAGATGTCGCTTAAAGCAAGCTCTTATTAAAGATAAGCGTTTTGAAGGTTTGTTTTTATTACCAGCTGCCCAAACCCGTGATAAAAATGCAGTGAGCCCTGAGCAAATGAAAAAGTTATGTGATGCTTTAAAAGAAGACTTTGAATATATTTTACTAGATTGTCCGGCTGGAATTGAACAAGGTTTCAAAAATGCTATTGCAGGAGCAGATCGCGCACTTGTGGTAACAACGCCAGAAGTTTCAGCGGTAAGAGATGCGGACCGTATTATTGGCTTATTAGAATCTCATGGTGTTTCGAAGATTCAGTTGATCATTAACCGTGTACGTATGAATATGGTAAAACGTGGGGATATGATGGCTATGGAAGATGTGGTAGAAATTTTAGCCATTGACCTTATTGGTGTTGTGCCAGACGATGAAACTATTGTAGTTACCACGAATAAGGGGGAACCCGCTGTTATTGAAGGAAGTTCTTTAGCAAGTAAAGCTTTTAAGAATATAGCAGATCGCGTGCAAGGGATAGAGTGTCCCTTCTTAGATCTTAATGTATCATCCGGCTTTATGGGTAAGATTAAAAAGGTTTTCGGATTTGGAAATCAATAGAGAGAAGGTGATGGGGATAATGGACTTTAATAGCTTATTTGGTAAGAGAAACAAATCCAGTTCAGTAGCAAAAGATCGATTAAAATTGGTACTTATTCATGATCGTATGAACTGTTCAACAGAATTATTAGAAATGATGCGGGCAGATATTGTAGCAGTTATATCTAAATATGTAGATATTGATACAGATGACTTTAACATTGAAATATCCAATAGGCAGTATGAAGAGGGCGGTAAAAAGGCACCTGTATTATCCGCCAATATACCTATTAAAAATTTAAAAAAAGTTAAGTAATACATTTTTATGTGTTAAAGATGTATTACTTAGAAAGGATTCGTTGTTTTCTTATGTTTAAAAAATTCTCACTGAAACAAGTGGATGGTTGGCTAGTTCTGCTGATGTTTATTTTAACAGGTATTGGTGTATTAGCTATTAGTAGTGCAACAGCTTCTTATGGCGATGAAGGTCTTGTAAAGAAACAGCTTGTGTTCTTTGGCATTGGTTTAATTTTGATGTTAGTAGTAATGAGTATAGACTATCATGTATTAGGAGACTGGTATCTTGTTATTTATATATTTACCAATTTAGTTCTTATTTCTGTTTTCTTGCTAGGAACGAATAGAAATGGGGCAACAAGGTGGATTTTAATTGGTTCTTTTCAATTACAGCCTTCAGAGTTTGCAAAGATATCCATTATTTTATGTGGGGCAAAACTTATTGATAAATATAACAAGAAAATTAATCGCTTATGGCCTATTGCTATTATTGGTGCTTTTTATTTTGTTCCCTTTATACTTATTAATCGGCAACCTAATTTATCAACGAGTATTGTAGTCGTTATTATCTTGGTAATCCAGTTATTTGTAACGAAGCTAGATTTTAAATATATCTTATCTGCTATGGGAATAGGCTTGTTAATTGTCACCATTGCTTTTGTCTATATCGTAAAAAATCCTGATCAAAAGTTAATTGCTGGCTATCAGAGAGACCGTATTGTAAACAAGATCCATGGTGGAGATAGTCTTGATGAAAGATTTCAGACCAACCAGTCTATTCATGCCATTGGTTCAGGTGGCCTTAAAGGAAAGGGCCTTTATAAAGGTTCTATCAGTCAACTTAATTATTTACCAGAGTCTCAAAATGACTTTATTATTGCAGTTATTGGTGAGGAATTCGGTTTTATAGGTGCAAGTATTGTATTAGCTTTATTACTCCTTTTTATTTTAAGAGGCTTGTGGATTGCAAGAGGTGCACCTGATGATTTTGGAAAGTTTATTGTTATAGGTTATATAGGAATGATTGCAATGCAATCTTTTGTGAATATTGGTGTTGCCACTGATTTACTTCCTAATACAGGAATCCCAATACCTTTTATTAGTTCTGGTGGAAGTTCCTTATGGGCAAATATGATTGGAATGGGATTAGTTTTAAATGTAGCGATGACAAAAGAAGAAACAATGTTTTAAAGGAGGTTAGAGCGTATGAACGTCGCACTCATTGCACATGATGCAAAGAAAAAATTGATGGAAAATTTTGCAATTGCTTATCGTCATATCTTAGTGAAACACACCTTGTATGCAACAGGAACAACCGGAAGACTAGTAGAAGAGGCAACTAATTTAAATATTTATAAATATTTAGCAGGTCATTTAGGAGGAGCTCAACAGTTAGGGGCACAGATTGCACATAACCAAGTAGATATGGTTATTTTCTTAAGAGACCCTGTTTCTCAGAAACCTCATGAACCTGATTTAGGTAGTTTAGAAAGATTATGTGATATTCATAATATACCCATTGCTACTAATCTAGCTACAGCTGAACTATTAGTGAAAGCTTTAGAGAGAGGCGATTTAAGTTGGCGTGAAGTGATGCGATAAAAGACTTTTTTAAGTCTTTTTTTTATTTTGTTGGCTTAAGAATAAAGATTTTACTTGTCCCATATATATAGACTATAAAAGGGTCTGTGAGGTGAGAAGATGGGTGAAGTGAAAAGAAGAAAGCCTTGGGAAGAAGTTCCTAAAGAAGAAAGTGGTAATGTAGGGACTGTTTTCTTAAATCAATTACTTATTTGTGGTATTATAGGTAT
>JAEZKI010000022.1 GCA_023415525.1 Bacillota bacterium
GTGTTATGGTAGCTAATAGTGCACAAGCATTAGGTATGGAAGTTATTGGTTATGACCCTTATATTTCTATTAATGCAGCATGGGGCTTATCACGTCATATCCGCCATGCAGTTTCTCTTGATGAAGTTTTAACAGAAGCAGATTATATTTCAGTGCATGTACCTCTTGTAGAATCAACGAAGCATATGTTTAATAGTGAAACTTTTAGTAAGTTGAAACCCGGCGTGAGACTTTTAAACTTCTCAAGAGATACTTTAGTTAATAATACAGATTTGTTAAAGGCCATTGAGGAAGGTATTGTAGCTACATACGTAACAGATTTTCCAGTAGAAGAAGTGATGGGCCATCCACAAATTTTAACAATTCCTCATCTTGGAGCATCTACACCAGAATCAGAAGAAAATTGTGCAATTATGGCTGTTCAACAAGTGAGGGACTATTTAGAAAATGGTAATATTATAAATTCAGTCAACTATCCTGAATGTACCATGGCATGGGGAACAAAATGTCGCTTAGCTATTATTCATAAAAATGCCCCAACTATTTTAGGAAAAATAACTGCAATTATTGCTGAAGAGGGAATTAACATTCAAGATATGAGTAATCGTAGTCGAGGTGATTTTGCTTATACACTTATCGATACGGATACCTCTGTTTCGGAAAGTAATGTAAAAGCTATTGAAGCCATAGATCATATTATCAAAGTACGTGTATTAGTGAAATAAATAACAACAAAAAAAGAATTAGGAATCTTCTTAATTCTTTTTTTGTTAAATAAAGGAGGCTATCATGAGAGAGTTATCTCTTCATATTTTAGATATTATGCAAAATAGTATTAAGGCTGAAGCTACCCATATCCATCTAGAAGTTAATGAGCAAATTCTAGAAAATACCTTGACTATAATCATTGAGGACAATGGTAAAGGGATGAGTCAGGAAATGTGTAATCAAGTGACCAATCCTTATGTAACCACACGTACGTTACGAAAGGTAGGCTTAGGACTTCCTTTTTTTAAACAACTCTGTGATGAATGTGAAGGTCAGCTAAAAATAGAAAGTGAACTAGGAAAAGGGACACGTATAGAAGCTTCCATGAGCTATAACCACATTGATAGGCTACCACTAGGTAATATAGGTAGTACTTTAGGAACTGTTATTATGGCTAAGCCAGATATTCATTATACTTATACCCATATCTATAATAGCAAGAGCTTTCAGTTAGATACTCTTCAAATAAAGGAGATATTAGACGGTGTACCTATTGAAAACATAGAAGTTATTCAATGGTTACAGTGCTATATAGAGGAGAATAGAGAGCAACTTTATGCTAAGAGCAAGATAAAAAAAGAGTAAATTATTGCTAAGATAGGATTTTTAATTACTCTAGTTTAAATGATTTAATCGTGCTATAATTGACATGATTTGTAAATAACTGTATAAATATCATCAATAGTATAAATACTGAAAGGGGGAAGAAAATGAAAAGTTTTAGCTTTAAGAAAGGAATTCATCCAAATTATCACAAGGACACTACTGAGCAAAAAGCAATCTGTATCTTAACTCCACAGGGTGAAATGGTTTATCCAATGGCCCAGCATATTGGTGCACCTTGTACGCCACTTGTAAAAAAAGGTGACTATGTTTATTTAGGACAAAAGATTGGTGAAGTGACAAGCTCAGTAGCAGCCCCTATTCATGCGAGTGTATCGGGGACTGTAAAGGCTGTTGAAGAAAGATTAACCTTTAGAGGGTTAAAAGAGAATTGTGTAATTATTGAAAATGATTTCCTTTATGCTGAGGTAGATACTTTAAAAAATTACAAGGCGCCAGCCATAAATACATTAGGACAAAAAGAATTAGTTGAGATTGTCAAGGAAGCTGGACTGGTTGGAATGGGAGGAGCTAGCTTTCCAACTCATATCAAATTAAATGTCCCAGAAGGTAAAGAGCTAGAGTATATCCTAATTAATGGTGCCGAATGTGAACCGTATTTAACTTCTGATCACCGGGTAATGCTAGAAGAAGGTGAACGTATTATTGCAGGACTTGAAATTTTACTTCATGTTTTTCCAAAAGCAAAGGCGATTATTGGTATTGAGGATAATAAGCTAAATGCTATTGAAAATTTAACACGTTTAGCCCAAAAGGTAGAGCGAATTGAAGTAGCTAAACTTCAAACTAAATATCCTCAAGGTTCTGAAAAACATTTAATTTTTGCCTTAACAGGTAGAGAGGTCCCAAGTGGTAAGCTACCTATTGAAGTAGGTTGTATGGTACATAATATTGACTCGACAGTAGCCATTTGGCGAGCAGTAACAAAGGGAAGACCTATTATGCGTCGTATTGTGACGGTGTCAGGAAGTGGGGTAAAGAACCCTTGTAATGTCAAAGTAAGAATAGGAACTTCTTATAGAGAACTTTTAGAATATGCCAAGTGGGACGAAGAAAAAACTGTAAAAATCATATCTGGTGGTCCTATGATGGGAGTGGCCATATCCAATGTGGATGTACCCGTGGTTAAAGGAACCTCTGCAATTTTGTGCTTTACAGAAGAGGAAGTAAAATCACAAGCAGCTTCAAGTTGCATCCGTTGTGGAAAATGTGTAGAGGTCTGTCCCATGGAGTTAGTGCCCAATACATTACATCTTTCTGCGCTACATGGAAGATTAGAGACCTTTACAAGTCATTATGGTATGGATTGCATTGAATGTGGTTGTTGTTCCTATATTTGTCCAGCTAAACGGGAGCTGGTTCAAAGTATTCGTACTGCAAAAGCCCAATTACGTAATAAGAAATAAGACAAAAGGAGAATAAGAAGATGGAAAAAATATTAACAGTTTCATCGTCCCCTCATGCACGGGCAAGTCATACCACTCAAAGTATTATGCGAGATGTTATTATTGCTTTAACACCAGCTCTTTTGGCAGGGATTTTTTTCTTTGGCTTACGTGCTCTTTGGGTGACATTACTTAGTGTGGTTAGTTGTGTAGGTTGGGAATGGATTTGGCAAAAAGTTTTTAAAAAGGAAGTCACTATAAAAGATTTAAGTGCAGTAGTAACGGGCTTATTATTAGCTTTTAACTTACCGTCTACGGTTCCTTTTTTTGTAGTAATAGTAGGAAGCTTAGTAGCTATTATACTGGCTAAACAAATTTTTGGTGGAATAGGACAAAATTTTATTAATCCAGCTCTTGTAGCAAGGGCCTTTTTATTAGCTGCCTATCCTCAAGCTGTAACTACTTTTACAGCCCCTATGGGAATAAATGGCGTGGATGCTGTTACGACGGCTACACCACTTGCTCTCATGAAAGGAGGCCTACTTAAAGAACTTCCATCCTTTTTAGATGTTTTTTTAGGAAATAAGGGTGGGTGTATAGGTGAAATTTCAGCTTTAGCCTTATTACTTGGTGCAGCTTATTTACTTATTCGAGGTGTGATTAGATGGCATATTCCTGTCTTTTATTTAGGATCACTCTTTCTTGTGACGTGGTTATGTGGCGGTATGGGCCTTGGAATGAGTTTTTATTCTTTATTTTTAGGGGGAGCTATTTTAGGCGCCTTCTTTATGGCAACAGACTATACGACTTCGCCTATGACCGTTAAAGGACAGATTATATTTGCTATAGGTGGCGGAGTGATTGCCGCAGTTATTCGCTTATTCGGTGGTTATCCTGAGGGTGTAAGCTATAGTATACTGCTTATGAATCTTACCGTCCCACTTATTGATCGCTATGTTAAGTTAACTCGTTTTGGGGGAGGTAAGAAAGCATGAAGGAATTTAAATTAGGTATCATACTTTTTGTGATTACTGCCCTTTGTGTGGGTTCTCTAGGTTTTATTAACAGCCTTACTACACCTATTATCCAAATTAATAAGGAAAAGGCAGAAAAAGAAGCAATGCAAAAGCTTTTACAAGAAGCAGATGATTTTGTAAAGATTGAGACAATAGAAGATGAGAGGATAACAAGTCTCTATGTAGGAACCCAACAAGGAAACTATATAGGTGTTGTAGCTAAAACCATTACCAATGGCTATGGCGGAAATATTGAATTATTGGTAGGCTTAGATGCAGAAATTAAAATGAAGGGGATTCAAATTCTTTCTCATACAGAAACACCAGGTTTAGGAGCAAATGCTACTTATCCTACTTTTATGGATCAATTTACAGGAAAAATAAGTCCTCTTGAAGTGACAAAAGTTACAGCACAAGAAAATGAGATTGTTGCTATTACAGGAGCGACTATTACCTCAAAAGCTATAACAGATGGTGTAAATCAAATATCAGAATATGTGAAGGCCCATCAAGAAGAACTCTTAAAGGAGGTGAAGTAAATGAATGCATTGCAAGAAAGATTAAAAGCAGGAATCTTATTAGATAATCCAACCTTTGTTCAAGTTTTAGGGATGTGTCCAACTTTAGCTGTTACAACCAGTGCAAAAAATGCAATAGGAATGGGACTTGCCACAACGGCTGTTTTAATTTGTTCTAATTTAGTTATTTCTTTACTTCGTAAATCTATTCCTGATAAAATTCGTATTCCAGCCTTTATTGTAATTATAGCCAGTTTTGTAACCATTATTGATTTATTGTTGCAGGCTTATGTCACTGCTTTGCATGCGGCACTTGGCTTATTTATTCCGCTTATTGTAGTAAACTGTATTATTTTAGGACGTGCAGAGGCCTATGCCTTTAAAAATAAACCTTTACCTTCTGCTTTTGATGGTTTGGGAATGGGCCTTGGTTTTACACTCTCTTTAACAGTTATTGGAATGATTCGTGAAGTGCTAGGAGCAGGTCAGATTTTTGGATATCAAGTGATGCCAGTTAGTTATACACCTGCTATTATTATGATTTTAGCGCCAGGAGCTTACTTTACCTTAGGTATTCTCATGGCGATCTTAAATACTTTAAAAGCTAAAAGGAACTAGGAGGGGGAAACATGGATTTATTATTATTATTTTTAAGTGCAGTGCTTGTGAATAACTTCGTACTCACCAAGTTTTTAGGAACATGTCCATTTTTGGGTGTTTCTAAGAAGGTAGAAACCTCTCTAGGTATGGGAGCAGCAGTTACCTTTGTAATGGGTTTAGCTTCTATGATGTCTTATTTAGTTTATAACTTTTTATTAGTCCCTTTTAAACTGGAATATCTTTACACAGTGGTTTTTATTTTAGTAATTGCGGCCCTTGTACAATTTGTGGAAATGGTTATTCAAAAGTTAAGTCCATCTCTTTATAGTGCTTTAGGGGTTTACTTACCACTTATTACAACCAACTGTGCTGTTCTTGGTGTAGCTATTTTAAATATGCAAAAAGGTTATGATCTTATTGAATCCATTATAAATGGTGTAGGGGGTGCTATTGGTTTTACCCTTGTTATGGTCCTCTTTGCAGGTATTCGTGAACGTATGGAAGATAATGATATTTTACAAGGCTTTAAGGGATTACCTATTGCACTTATTACAGCTGGTTTTATGGCAATTGCCTTTTTAGGTTTCCAAAATTTAATTAAAATTTAAAGACATAGAAAGGAGTATGGAGATGGATATATCAGCCATTTTATTGCCTGTTTCGTGCATTGGAGGATTAAGTCTTGTGTTCGGAGTAGGATTAGGTATTGCAGCAAAGAAATTTGCTGTACCTGTAGATGAACGAGTAGAAGATGTCAAAAATTGCTTACCAGGTGCTAACTGTGGAGGTTGTGGCTTTGCAGGGTGTGAAGCGTTAGCAAAAGCAATAGTAAGTGGTGAAAGCCCTATTAATGCCTGTCCAGTTTGTAATAAAGACCAAATTGCAGGTATTGCAAAGGTGATGGGCGTTGAGGCCACCACTAATGTAAAAAAGATAGCCTTTATAGGCTGTAAAGGAAATTCAGAAGTGACCAAAGCTAAATTTAATTATTCGGGTATTCCTACTTGCCATGATGCCCAGCTTATTGGTGGGGGACCTAAAGTATGTAAGTATGGTTGCTTAGGCTTTGGAAGTTGTGTCCAGGTCTGTCAATTTGGGGCATTAACTGTTGAAAATGGGCTACCTGTAGTTGACTCGGAAAGATGTGTGGGATGCGGTGCTTGTGAAAAAGAATGTCCAAGACATATTATTCAAATTTTGCCAGAGGATACGGCCTACCAAGTAAGCTGTATGTCACAGGATAGAGGTAAAGACGTAAAATTAGGCTGTAGTGTAGGCTGTATAGGTTGTGGCTTGTGTATGAAACAGTGTGAAGTTGGAGCCATTAAGTTTGAAAATAACTTAGCCCATATTGATGAAAGTTTATGTATTAAATGTGGTAAATGTGAAGAGAAATGCCCAACAAAGGTTATTACGGCTATGCTTTTAGAAAACGTTCATTAGAATGAAAAAGAGTAACTGGGGGAAAATAATGATATCTAATAAATCAACAAGCCTATGGGTTCTTATTTTATGTATGCTAGCAGGTTTAACAGTTGGAAACTTCTTGGGTGAATTATGTACACAAGTTAACTTCTTAAAATGGATGAATTATGCAGGGGTGTTTGGGTTAAAT
>JAEZKI010000031.1 GCA_023415525.1 Bacillota bacterium
GCTTTATTAGTGAGCACCTTTTCATCTGGATGTTCTTTTTGATAGGCGGCTAAATCTTCTATACTTTTTACTTTATCAATAAGCTCTTTACTTCCCCATAGCATAGGAAGTGTAAAACGTATGGGTACTGCAAAAATCTTATCATTGGTTTCATAGGCTTGTACGATATTTTCAAGACATGCCTTACCTTCTTCACTATCCGTGATACAGCTTTTCATATCTGCCAACATGCCTTTCCCAATATAGGTACCACTATTTAATCCATCTAACAAAATTAAATCTGGCCCTTTACCTGCTAGGAGCTCCGTGTTAAGTGCTTTGACGACCTCTTCTTCTGTCAAAGAACTTCCTCTTTCTAAGCCAACTTGAACCGTTACCTTTATATCAGGATGACTTCCTTGAAAAAGGGTCACTATTTGATTTAGGGTATCGCTTTTTTTTAATGTAGTAAATGCATCCGCCCTTTTAAACAAGGTATAAATTTCTTTATCAATAGCCTTTACATAAGCTAAAGTGTAAGATGGCATATTAAAAAATGTGATACTTCCATCCACAAGGAGCTCCCATACTGAGCCACCATCTGTTAAATGCTTAATGCCAGAGCTTCCAATTAAATAAATATCTTGTTCTTCTCCTACTGCTAATTTAGCATTAGGCTCTATCCAATCACAGGGAATACTTCTTACTAATTCGCCATTATCTACGTCATATACTTCAATGGTAGATTCACTATTATTAATCGCATAGAGTTTGTCATATGCTACAATAGCTTCTGAAGGTTTCCCTTCGTAACTCCTCACAAAGCTTTGCTTTGCCAAACTATAGCGCTCTATTCCAGCTAATTTGTCTATTATCATCATATCTCCATTTTTCAGTATACTTATACTACTTGGGCTCCTATGTCCTGCAGTCTTATGCCAAGGAATGTTTACTTCCTCTAAATGCTCTCCCCCTCCTTTGACAATATAAGTATAGCCCATTTTCTTACTTCTGTCATATTGCTGACATGCAAAATAAATGTTTCCTTCTTCATCGTTCGTCACACACAAAATTTGCAAAAAATCCAGCTTATTAAACTCATTAATCCATTTATCTTTTACTTCAAACCAGTTATTGTCCTCACCTTGTTCAAATATATGTAACCCTTCATTTAATTCACAAATTTGAAGCTTATTGTCTTTTGTTTTTAAGATACCTATTACTTCTCCAGCTACAATGTTGCAATTACCTGCCTCTACATTCTGTTCGATGTAACGCCCCATAGGCATTTCTTTATTAGCAGGCTGTTCACTTTTTCTACACCCTACTATAAATATAAGACTACTTATCAACAATCCCACTATCATTTTGTGTCTATTTCTTATCATTTTATTTTCTCTCCCGCCTTACATAACAAGCTTTATCCACTCTTTACTCTGCTAAATAAAACTCTGTCTTTTGTTTTATGTTTTGTGCAGCTTCTTCTACTGTTATATCTCCATCAAAATAGCCTGCTGATTCCTCTAATATAATCTGAAGTAATTTTTGATCTACTACTACAGGAATCTTTGCTTCTTTACAGTAATCGTAGTATTTAGCCAGTTCCTCTTCATGTTCCCACCCTACCATTAACTGACACATTTTTCCTTCAATTTCTCTCATTATCCCATACCCCATATACTTGTTATAGGTTTTGCCTTGAATCCACTTTTCAAAAGAAGCTTTATTTACTGGAAAGCCATCCTCTATATCTATATCTTGGATCTCTTCTGATAAGGCTATCTGAACGATATCCCTGGCTATCTCTTGATTTTTACTGGCCACATTAATGCTAAGTATACTTCTTGGTTCGAATACCTCTTTAGACTGACTCTTGAGAGGAGCTAAGCTTCCATCTTTCCTTTGCGCATTAGCTGTTGCACCTACTAATAAATCCTTTATTCCTGCTGGTTCTCCAAATACAACCTCCATAAAAGAATAGGCAAACTCCAACATGTTGTCATTATCTAATCCTAGTAGCTTAAATTTTCTGGTTGTCTGCATCTTCATAAATGAAGGTGTTTTGCCTTGATTGGCCAAAGCTTTTATAGACTCCAAAAAGCTTATCATGGATTTCTCTTGTAGCTTTCCTTGAGTGTCAAACCAGTCAGTCCTACAAGTTATATAAAACCTATGGATTAATTCATCTGCCGCTATATTAGGCAATACTTTTTCATCGGGATGCTCCTTTTGGTAGGTAGCTAAATCTTCTATGTTCTCTACTTGGTCAACTATTACTTTATTTCCCCATAGCATAGGAAGTGTAAAACGCACAGGTACTGCATAAATTTTATCCTGAGTCTGATAGGCTTGTACAATATTCTGCAGATATCCCTTAGCCTCTTCACTATCCCTTAACCAGCTACTCATATCTGTCAACATACCTTTCTCCATATAGGTATCTACATTCAAGCCATCCAATAAAATCAGATCAGGTCCTTTGCCTGCTAGGAGTTCTGTATTAAGTGCTTTAATAGCCTCTTCTTCTGTCAGGGAGCTCC
>JAEZKI010000124.1 GCA_023415525.1 Bacillota bacterium
ATCCAGGAGGGCCTAAAATTGATAAGCTAGCCAAAGAAGGTAATAAGGATGCTATTAAATTCCCTAGAGCAATGATGGATGAAGGTTATGACTTTAGTTTTAGTGGTGTAAAATCAGCTGTTCTTAACTATGTGAATGGGGCTAAAATGAAGGATGAACCAATAAATGTTGCAGATGTTGCAGCAGCATTCCAAGCAAGTGTAGTAGATGTATTAGTGGGAAAGGCGATGGCAGCAGCAAAAGAGCGTCATATGACTAAAATAGCCTTAGCAGGAGGTGTAGCATCTAACCAGGGCTTGAGAGAAGCTATGGAAATAGCTTGTGCACAAAATCATATAAAGCTTTACTATCCAGAAAGAGTACTTTGCACAGATAATGCAGCAATGATAGGCTGTGCAGCTTACTATGAATATCTTAAAGGAAGTAGGGCAGGAATGGACCTAAATGCTGTACCAAACCTCCCACTAGGGAAAAAATAAACCAAAAAAAGGAGGAAACAATGAAGCAGATCATTAGGATTCTTTTTTCTGGAATCATAGGGGGAATAGCGACACTTAGCTTAGAAGAGCTAGAAAAATTAGGTGTTATTAAGATACCTCAGGAGCAAGGAATATTCTATTTAATATATGGTAATAAGGGAATTATTTTATTTATTATAGCTTTTGCACTTATTTATTTGACGATAAGTATTCCTGTTTCTCAGCAGATAACTCGAAAATTAGAGAGAACCCTTAGTAAATATCCTATGCAAGAAATACTCATGTATATTATTGGGTTAGCTATTGGCTTAAGTGTAGCTAATATGATAAGGACAGGTTTTTTCTTAGAAAGATTAAAACCCATAGGGGATATATTCGTTTTCCTTATCTATTTAGGGTTAGGATGCTTCGGTATTTATCTTGTACACATCAAAAAAGAAGAAATTAAAGGATGGCTAAGTAAAAAAGGAGAGATGATACAACACTCCCATGCTAAAATATTAGATACGAGTGTTATCATTGATGGGAGGATACTCGATATTATCAGAGCAGGATTTATTGAAGGCAAAATCATTATTCCATCTTTTGTACTGGATGAACTCAGACATATTGCAGATTCCTCAGATAGCTTAAAACGTAGTAGAGGACGTAGAGGTTTAGATTTACTCAATGAATTAAAAACTGTAAAAACTGTCCCTGTGGAAGTATTAGATATTGATTATAGTGATTTAAGTGAAGTAGACAGTAAGCTCTTAAAATTAGCAACTCAACTACAAGGTAAAGTTGTAACCAATGATTTTAACTTAAATAAGGTAGCTAAGATTCAAAAAGTGCAAGTACTTAATATTAATGATTTAGCTAATGCTGTAAAACCTATTTTGCTTCCTAATGAAGAATTAACGGTAACCATTGTAAGAGAAGGCAAAGAACAAGAGCAAGGACTTGCTTATTTAAGTGATGGAACCATGATTGTAGTAGAAGGTGGTAAGCAATATGTTGGAACGACTGTTCAAGTTATTGTAACGACAGCTCTTCAAACTTCAGCAGGTAGGATGATTTTTGCCAAAGTTAATCAAAAGGCATAGAGTAAGTAATAACTTTCTATACTTTACCAAAATAATTTAATGGCCTCAAAACACAAGAAATAAAAAGACAAAGAAAAAAAGTCAAGGAAACTATACTCCAGAAGGTAGAGACTAAATAAAAAGGCCTCTACCTTTTTGCTTTATGTTATGATATAAAGATAAGATTTAACAGATAGGTTTAAACAATAATTTAAGACCATAATGGGCATTAAAAAAGATGATTCCTGTAAACTACAGAAATCACCTTCTCAATATTGTATAGTCTTTTTTTGTATACTTTACTTATGGGGTACATTCTCGTTTCGCTATTAAGATAGGGAGATTTATAAAATTAGGAAGTTACATTTTTCTTCCAGAAGATATAAGCAGTCACCATAAAGAGAGCACAAATAGTAAGGTACATCCAGAAGAGTGGGCTTTGTATACCAACATATAAGATAATAAGTGACCCCAGTATAGCTAAAATAGGATTAACTTTGCTTTTCCAAAAACCTTTAATTTGTCCTTGTAAACCTAAACGCAAAACATGAACATAAAGTAAGATGAAGCCAATATAATTAAAAGTAATAGAAATCTCAGAGACATCAGAGTTAGGAAGGAGATTATATTTCTGAGTAATGTAATGAAGTATGGACCAAAAGAGTGAAATAATTAAAGCTACTAAACCAGAAATATAAGGGGTTCCTAAACGAGGGCTGATCTTTATCATTTTTTCGGAACAAGGAAACATCTTACGAAGGCCAAGTGAATAAGGTAATTGAAAAAGAGCCATCATAAGTCCATTAGCTGTACCGGCAACAGAGATAATAATAAAGATTAACAAAGCTTTGGCAGACCAAGGACCAAAAAGAGTTAGTGCAGCATGATTAACGTGAGCGTCTCCCTCAGCCATAATAGTTTCTGGGCCTAGATAAATACTAATACCTATAAAATACACTAAATAGATAAGAAGAATAAATATAGGAGCTAGAATAAGGGCAAAAGGAATATTCTTTTTAGCATCCTTAACTTCATGTGAAATAGAAGTTGCAACGATCCATCCATCAAAAGAAAAAACAATAGGTGCTAAGGCGGCTAACCAAGAAGCAGATTGCAACGTTTTTGTATCGCTCAATATTTCAAAACTAGGATTTCCCCAGATAAAACCGGCTACACCAATAATAATAAGGGGAATAAGCTTGATGATAGTAGAGGCGTTTTGAAAATAACCAGCTAGTTTAGCAGAAAAAAGGCTCAAGAAAAAGATTATTAAAAGAGTAACTAATCCAATAAGAGAGCATGTTTCTAAAGAACTTTCAATATTAAATAAAAGACAGGTATATACACCCACAACATATGTAATTACAGCAACTAAAGTAGGATAATATAAGAAGGTTTGAAACCAACCAAAGCAGCAACCAACCCCACCATTGTAAGCATCCTCAGCATAACTTATAACACCACCAGCTGCATCGTTACGGGATGCTAATTCCGCAATAGTAAGACTTCCAAAAATAATGCTAATAGCAGCAACACAAAAGGCTAGAGCTCCTAAGCCAATGCTTCCACCTGTTGCAACAAGTATATTATCACTCTTGAAAAAAATCCCCGAGCCAATAACTACACCAACAATCATAGCAATGGTAGTAAAAAGACCATATTTGTTATTTTTCATAAATAACCTCCTTAGTACAAGATAAAAAACAGGATAAGATACCATTATATTAAAAACAATACGATTCCTATTATATAAATAAAGGAATAACTTTACAACAAACAATCTACAAAAAACTACAAAAATCTTATTATAAATGATAAACTACTAAAGTATCAATGTAAAGTCAGGGGACGGGTCATAACTAAATAATTTTAAAGGAACAGGTTATGGCTGTTTAAAGGGACAGGTCATAATTGAATGAATTAGAAACTTAAGCGATAGGTCATAGCTAACAAATTAAAAAAGGGATAAAAAGGGACAGGTCATGACTGAATGAATTAGAAACTTAGGTGACAGGTCATAGCTAACTAATTAACAAAGGGATGGAAAAGGACGGGTCATGACTAAATGAATTATAAAAGAATTGGATTATAGCTAAAGAAACTTAATAGAAAAATAGGGTATGTTGTGAAGATATATCTTTATAAATAAATATGAAGGAGAAAAGATATGGAGAAGGTAACAGCAATTATTGTAGCAGGTGGAAATGGTAAAAGGATGGGAACAACCATTAAAAAGCAATATTTACAATTAAAAGGAAAGGAAATATTGGCGTATGCCATCGAGGCGTTTGAAAGATGTCATTTCATTGATGAGATTATTGTAGTAGTAGCAGAAGAAGAAATAGAGTATGTAAGAAAACAAATTGTTGGTAAATATGAACTAAATAAGGTAGCCCATATAATAGCAGGAGGAAAGGAAAGACAGGATTCGGTTTATAATGGTCTTATGGCTACGGAAGGGAAAAGTACTTATGTAATGATTCATGATGGAGCGCGACCATTTATAAAAGAAGAAACAATTCTTAAATGTTTATTAATGACAAAGGA
>JAEZKI010000150.1 GCA_023415525.1 Bacillota bacterium
TGATTATAGGAATTGATTTAGGAACCACCAATAGTTTGGTAGCCTACTATACTCCAGAAGGTGTAAATGTTATTCCTAATAGATTGGGGAAAAATCTCACACCTTCAGTAGTAAGTGTGGATAAAGAGGGTACTATGTACATAGGAGAGACAGCCAAAGAAAGGATGCTTATTGCTCCAGGTGAGACGGTGAGTGTTTTTAAAAGAGATATGGGAACTGAGAAAAAGTATCTTCTAGGTTCTAAGGAGTTTTATCCGGAGCAGCTATCCGCTTTGATTATACGAGGATTAAAGGAAGATGCAGAAGCATATTTGGGTGAAAAAGTGACAGAAGCTATTATTAGTGTACCTGCCTATTTCAATGACGCAAGACGTAGGGCAACTAAACAAGCCGGAGAATTAGCTGGGCTTAAAATAGAACGTATTATTAGTGAGCCTACAGCAGCAGCTCTTGCTTATGGATTGTTTAAAAGAAAAGAGGATATGAGATTCCTAGTATTTGACTTAGGAGGAGGTACCTTTGATGTATCTATATTAGAAAGGTATGGGAACATATTAGAGGTGCATGCTGTAGCAGGAGATAATTATTTAGGGGGAGAGGATTTTACCCAAGTTCTTGTAGACCATTTTTTTAAGAGTAATCCAGTGCTAGACCCTTTACTGTTAGATTATAAGGTCCTTAAGCGAATTTATAAAGAGGCAGAGGCAGCCAAGATTAACTTTAAACAAAGCAAATGTACGATAGCTTGTCCTATAGGGAGTGAAGTATATGAGGCAAAAATAAGTTTAGAAGAATATGAAAAGGCTTGCGAACCACTTTTTGATAGGATAAGGCAGGCCATTAAAAAGAGCCTCACGGACTCTCATCTTAATATCTCTCAAATTGACAAGGTGGTTATGGTAGGTGGGGCTACTAAGATGCCTATGGTACGTAAGTTTGTAGGAAGATTATTTCGTAATATTCCAGATACCAGTTTAAATCCAGATGAAGTAGTGGCTATTGGTGCAGCTATTCAAGGAGCAATGAAGGAGAGACAGGAAAGTATTAAGGAAGTCATTCTGACAGATGTTTGTCCATTTACACTAGGGACGGAGGTTGTACATGAAATAGATATAAATTACTTTGAAAGGGGTCATTTTTACCCCATTATTGAACGGAATACAGTAATTCCTGCTAGTAGAACGGAAAGACTTTATACCGTAAGAGATAATCAGTCCCATATTTCAGTTAAGATTCTTCAAGGAGAAAGTAGACGTGCTTGTAATAATCTATTATTAGGTGAGATAGAGATAGATATTCCTGAGAATAGGGCAGGAGAGGAAGCTGTAGATGTCATGTATACTTATGATATTAATTCGATATTAGAGGTACAAGTTAAATCAGTATCTACAGGAAAGGTAGTTAAGAAATTAATCAAAGGACAATACACACCTTTAAGCGATGAAGAGATAGAAAAACGTATGAAAGAACTGGATTATTTAAAGGTAGCACCTAGAGAACAAGAGGAAAATAAACTGCTTTTGCTAAAAGGTGAAAGAATGTATGAAGAGGCGCTAGGAGATGAACGCATCATTATTCAACGTGCTCTAGAAGAATTTGAAAGGGTATTAAATACGCAGGATCGTAGTAAGATTATGGAGGGAAGAAAGGTGTTTAAAACTTTTTTAGATAATCGCTAAGGTGGTAAACAAGAGATGTAATCTAACAGGTGAATGAAGATGTTAAGTTATCATCAATAAAGTCTTATAGAGATTTTAAATTACTTTCACCAATTGGTGGGAATGTGGCAGATGATGACCTTTTGAGTAACGAGAGGCAGAAGACTAGCATATGTTTCTAAAAGAAATGTAAGTTATCTGTACATAAAGAGATCATAGTATAAATGAATGAAAAATATAAATATTAAGAAAGTTTACAATAAACATAAAATTATTTATAATGAATAAAGTAATATATTTTTTAGGTTAGGTTTATAGAGAGGAGAAACAAATGAAAAGAAATGCACTTTTAATGGTAATATCTATATTAGCAGTGAGTATGTCTGTAGTAGGATGTAGGCAAAGTGGTGAAGAGGAACATAAAGGGAAAAAGGAATCCTCTAAAGATCATAGGGAGCTATCTGATGACCTTTATAGTTTTCAAATCAGCATTGATGATACCATCTATCAATTTCCTATGACTTATGATGAGTTTGTTGATTTAGGATGGAATTTTGGTGGAGATGAAACGCAAACTTTTGATTCCGATAACCATATTGCTACTGTTGGGTTTGATAGGGGCGATTACTTTATTGATGCAATAATGTATAGTTTGGATGAGGGTAATATTTCTGATTGTTATATTGGTGGTTTAGATATAATAGAAGGCATGATGGAGGATACAAAGATTATTTTGCCAGGTGGTATTGAGTTTGATAATGCAACAAAGGAGGACATTATTGATACTTATGGCGAGCCAACAGAGATTTTTGGTAGTGGAGGAGAATATGAAGATATATGTTATGGAGTTTCCACTTATCAGGAGGTGAAGTTTTCTTTCAATGAAGGTAAGCTAAATGAGGTGAAGTTAGTGAATATGGTCGATCTGGCTGATATTGAAACTGAAACAGCTAAGTAGACAAGTTAGATTGATGCAAGTGCAAATGATAGCTAAGAACTAACAAAAGCATTAGGTGATATGGTTATAGGTAGATGTTGGATATTTACCAACACTTAAGAAATTGTTTGAAGGTTAAAGTTAGAAGATTAAATAAGGCTGCCCTATAAGTGATGAAAAGTATCAATAAATGGATGATTACTTTTCTTCACTTATAGGGCAGCTATTTTATTATTAGGTGGATTGACTTTAACCTAAGGGGAAAGTTTATACTGGGTGAGAGCATAGAGGAATAGAAATAGGAGGAAAAAAATATGCCTTCAGAGATGATTTTAAAAGGAATGCGAGAAAATAATTTAAAAGGGGTGGACTTAAAGATTCCCAAGAAAAAGATTGTTGTGTTTACAGGAGTTTCAGGTTCAGGTAAGTCAAGCATAGTATTTGATACCATAGCGGCAGAGGCATCCAGACAAATCAATGAGACCTATCCTGCATGGGTAAGGACCAGATTACCTAAATTTGAAAAACCTAAGGCAGACAGCTTAGAAAATTTAACAGCAGCGGTTATCGTGGATCAAAAGCAGTTTGGAGGTAACGCCCGTTCAACAGTGGGGACTATGACGGATTTATCTTCTCAGCTTCGCTTATTGTTTTCAAGGATGGGACAACCTTGTGCAGGGACGTCCTCTAATTATTCCTTTAATAATCCATCAGGTATGTGCACGACCTGTTCAGGTTTAGGGAAGGAAACAACACTTAATGTGGACAAGATTCTTGATAGTAGTAAATCCTTGAATGAGGGAGCGCTAGACGATCCTATTTTTGCAGTAGGAGGTTATGTATGGGGTGTCTATACAAGCTCAGGCTGGTTTGATCTTGATAAACCTATTTGTGAATATGATCAGGCAACTTATAATTTACTTTTATATGGTTCTGCAGACGGAGTCTCAGCACCAAAGGATAAAAAGGTAGATGGTGTATTTAATCGTCTAAAAAGATTGTATTTAAATAGAGATATTAGTGCTTTAGGCAAAGCGAGTCAAAAGAGAATAGCTGCCGCTTTAATTGAAAAAGAATGTCCTACCTGTCATGGAGCCAGACTAAATGAGGCCGCTTTAGCTTCCAAGATTAAAGGGTATAACATTGTAGAAATGAGTAATATGGAAATCGGAGATTTGGTGAAGCTTTTAAAAACCATTAAGGAGCCTCATGTACAAACGGTACTTGAATCACTTATAGTAGGACTTGATCGTATTGTTAACATTGGACTAACTTATCTACATCTTAATAGAGAGTCAGTTACTTTATCTGGAGGCGAGGCACAACGATTAAAGATGGTACGTTATATAGGAAGCAGTTTGACAGATATGACCTACATTTTTGATGAACCTAGCACAGGATTACATCCTAGAGATGTGGCACGCATGAATGCTCTTTTACAAGATTTAAGGGATAAAGGAAATACAGTTCTCGTTGTAGAGCATGACCCTGATGTTATTCGTATAGCAGATGAGATTATAGATATTGGACCACTTGCAGGAGCAAATGGAGGAAGGGTTACCTTCCAAGGTAGCTTAGGAGAATTATTAAAAACAGATACTTTAACAGCTAAAGGACTAAGAAAGCAGATTCCAGTAAATGAGCATCCTCGTAAACCTAAAGATTACTTCCCTATAAGAAACGCATGCTTACACAATTTAAAGCATGTGGATGTAGATATTCCATTAGGAATCTTGACAGCTATAACAGGAGTAGCAGGTTCTGGAAAAAGCTCACTTGTTTCAGGTGTTTTTGCTAAAGAGTGTCCAGAAGCGATCATGGTCAATCAAAGTGCTATTACAGCAACTAATCGTTCAACGCCTGCTTCTTATTTAGGATTTATGGATGAAATAAGAAAGCTGTTTGCCAAAGAGAATAAGGTAGATGCTGGATTATTTAGCTTTAACTCAATAGGGGGCTGCCCTGCTTGTAGTGGAAAAGGAGTTATTGTCACAGAATTAGCTTTTATGGACCCTATTGTAACAGTTTGTGAAAGTTGTGAAGGGAAACGTTATAGTAAAGAAGCACTTTCATACATCATCAAAGGGAATAATATATTAGAAGTTTTAGAACTAACGGTTGAACAAGCCTTGGAATTTTTCGAGAATAAGAAAATTAGAAAGGACTTAATAGCTTTAGAGAAAGTAGGGCTAGACTACATGACCTTAGGCCAACCTTTAAGTACTTTATCAGGTGGTGAACGTCAACGTATTAAGCTAGCTAAAGAAATTCATAAGAATGGTAATGTATTTATTTTAGATGAACCTACCACAGGACTTCATATCTCAGATATTAATAAGCTCATGAAGCTATTTCATCAACTAGTGGAACAGGGGAATACAGTTATTGTGATTGAACATAATCTAGATGTGATAAAGCAAGCAGATTATGTCATTGATATTGGGCCAGAAGGCGGAAAAAATGGAGGACAAGTTGTATTTACCGGGACACCACAAGAGCTCTTAAAGTGTCAAGAAAGTATGACTGCAGCATGTATGCGTCAACAACTCAAAAATAATTAAAAAAGGGGGTTGACGTATGTATGCATATAGTGTAATATTATAAAAGTCGTCAGCAACAAGAGACGACAAAATAGTAGCACCTTAGACGTGTAAACTATACATTGTACTTTGAAAAACAAATACTACGAAATGATAGATTTAAACTTCAAAATGCTAGTTAATCTAGTAAGCTAAATTAATTTTTAGCGCCTAATGATAACGCAAGTTGTCAGGGTAACAAACAGATGATTCTGTTGGTTTTAAATCTACAATTTAACCGATAATACTCGAAAGAGTATAAACAAATATTCTTTG
>JAEZKI010000169.1 GCA_023415525.1 Bacillota bacterium
CCGTATGCTCACCTAATTCTGTGATCTTTGTATGTTCATAAATCTTTAGTGCTTTGGATAGGGCATGAATGAATTTTAGGGGATGGAACTGGGCTTGACTGGGGAATTTTATGGCACCTACTGTAGGCATAGGGAGTGGCAGCTCAGACACATATTCTGCATCATATCCAAGTTGCTGCAAAGCTTGCAATTCTCCTTCTAATTTCTCGCGCTGAGAGAGAGAATAGACAAAGGAGTCTTTCACTTCATAATCACAAGCCAAAGGCTGACATATTTTTTTGAATTGTTCTAAGGCATCCCTGTTTGCCTGTAAATACATTTTGGCTTTTTCTATGCCTAATTCATGGATTAACTGTTTATAGATTAGGCCATGCTGAAAGGTAATCTTTGCAGTGGTATTTTCAGTGACACCACTACAAATACAATCTGCTTCCACCAAGATATAATCGATTTTAGCCTGCTGCAATAGATAAGCACAAAGTATCCCTGTTATACCGCCACCGATAATGAGTACATCTGTTTTGGCATTGCCTTCTAATGACGGAAAACTGGGGAGCTTTTCCGTTTCTTTCCAAAGAGAAACCATACGATAACCTCCGTCCGTATTAAATAATTTGTTGTTTAGTATGTACTTATTAGTTCAAAAAATACATATAGCATTAAGGCTTTTGGGGATTTTCTATGGCTTTATTTGAGAATTTATAGGTTAGGGATGAGCAAGGTATTCTATGAGCCAGTTATTAAACTAAGGGAAGGGGTAATAAAATGGATATGGTTTTTAGTACAATTTTATTGTATGATGAATTAAAAGAAAAATCTGAAAAATATTACAAATAAGTAGGTTTTATAAGTGAAGAGTATCTATTTAATTGCTAATGGGGGAGAAGTAAATGAAAAATTTAACCAAGGGGAAACCCTTAAAAGTAATCCTAGCTTTTGCAGTACCACTTTATATTGGTCAGCTCTTTCAACTTTTTTATGGTTTAGTGGATACGCGAATTATCGGCCAAACCCTAGGAGAAGCTTCACTTGCTGCTGTAGGTACAACTACCTCATTAAGTGATTTGCTTATTGAGTTTTTAAATGGTATTATTTGTGGGTTTGGCATTATAATGGCTCATTTTTATGGGGCAAAGGATGAAAAAAAACTTAAGAAGGCTATAGGGGGAACAGCCATTTTGAGTTTAGGCATAACTATTGTTATAAGTGGGGTTGGACTTATTTTCTTGCCACAAATTCTAGATTTTATGAATGTTTCAGAGGAGTTAAGTAGGGAAGCTTATGCTTATATCCGAATCATTATTATAGGACTTGTTGCCACTACACTCTATAATATCTGTGCAGCCATTTTACGAGCAATAGGAGATTCCTTGACGCCTCTTATCTTTTTAATTATTTCTAATATACTTAATATATTTCTAGACTACTTTTTTATTTTACAATTACATAAAGGGGTTGAGGGGGCTGCTATTGCTACTGTAATAGCACAAGCATTATCCGCCATTTTATGTTTTGGGTATATGCAAAACAAATATAAACTGATTTCTTTCCAAAAAAGTTATTTTACTTTTGACAAAGAGATTTATGGACGACTGCTTCCTAGTGGGATATCTATGGGTTTTATGATTTCTTTTGTTACAATTGGTTCACTTGCCTTGCAGACGAGCATTAATACATTAGGAACGGATATAATAGTTGCCCACACAGCTGCAAGAAAGATAACGATAATGTTTTTGATTCCTTTTTTTGTTTTAGGGACAGCCCTTGCGACTTATTGTGGTCAGAACCTGGGAGCAAAGGAGTACGGACGTATAAAAAAAGGAATCAGAAATACGATTCTAGTAGCCTTAGGGTGGTGTGGGATTGCTTTAGTTGTCCTATTCTTTTTTTCACCCTACTTAGTTAAAGTGATTACGGCAAGTGAGACGGTACAAATTATTGAAACAGCCACCTTATACTTAAAGGTCAATGTAATTTTTTATTTTTTACCTGCAGTAATTTGTATCTTGAGAAATAGTATGCAAGGCTTTGGAGATACAAAAACCCCCTTAATATCTAGTGTGATTGAACTTATAGGAAAAGTTATGATTGCCTATCTCCTGGTCCCTATTATGGGGTATTTTGGTGTCATCGTATCAGAACCTATCGTTTGGTTATTTATGGTGATTCCATTAGTGATTAGTATAAAGAGAAATCCTTTTAAGAAGATGGAGCATTTCAATGAACAATCTACAGAACTTGGAGTGACTATGGGTGAATAAAGAGAGCTTTAATAAAAAAGTATTGGACGCTAATGCCTAACGTTTTTTTATAGATTTAAGGAGGTTTTACTTTGATTTAAAATGTAAGATAGGATTGGAAATATATTAGCCTTATAATACAATGAACTTATTGATAAGAGTGAATTGTTAAATACATTTTGTGGTATTTTATCTATAATCCATTATTTTTGAGTCAGTACATGGGAAATCTGATTTTTGATATAAGCATTTAATAATAAAATAGGATTTATAGAAAAAGTAATATGAATTGGCAAGGTGAATAATTATGAGAAAGAAAACAGTTCTAGTGGTTATGACAATGACACTATTATTGACGGGTTGCAAAGAAGGGGTGTCACCCACTGTAAATGACATAACTAGCAAAGAGTCAGCGGCACCTATCCTAAATGAAATGGGAGATATGGATATTATTGATGAGGTGAGAAGCTTAATAACCCCTTACTTGTCAGAATATCCAGAAGGAATAGAGGTTAAGGAGGCTTACAAAGGGGATATAGGAAAGGATGGGCAAGTGGAGCTTGTTGCTGTTCTGGAGTATTTTGTACCTAGAGGGCCAGAATCAGAGAGGGGAGAACATTATTCTAGAATCCTGTGTTTATTTACTCCTCAAGGGGAGAAATATGCATTAGCTTATCGTAATGATTGGATTCTTCCAAATAGCGACAGTGGTGGCGTATTAGGAGATCCTTTTGTAGGGATAGAAATAAAAGATGGTGTACTGGTTCTTTCGAGATATGGAGGAAGTTCATCGAGATGGGGCTATGACTACCTATTTGAGATGTCTAAAGAGGAACTTGTCTTAACAAAAGTAGTAGAAATAAATCATAGTACCCATACTGGAAATGGCATAGATAAAATACGGCAACGCTATTATCCAGATATGAAGAAGATAGACCTTCCTTGTGAGCAAGAAATACGAGATAATTATTCGACTTTATTAGGCTATGAAGTACCTAGCTATTATTATAAAAGTGAAGAAGGCACATTAGAATATGAGTCTATAGATTTTCATTTTGGCTATGAAAGATGGGAACATAGGGTGGAGTTTGTGCCTAACTCTGAGAATGATATAGATAGCCTATCTTATTACATATGGGATGATACAGGGGAAGTCGAGAAATAATAAAAAAATAAAATAAAAGAGATGGAGGTAGGCTGTGGGACTATTTGAAAAAATGCCAGCAGTGGATAAAGAATGGGAGAAAGTCTTAAAGCAAGAAAAAAAGTTTCTTGAAAAAAGACTGGAGAAAAAAGAATCTATTTTAAATCAAAAGCTGGCAGAAAAAATACCAAAGAAGTTACAAGATACATTAGATACTGCTTTTTATAAAGCTTTTTCTATGATATTTGAAAAGGGCACAGCAGTTATCGAGAAAACTTATAACCGTGAAACCCTTGAACAGGACTATAAGGTTCAGCAGTATGCAGTAGAGATCAAACAAAATAAAAAAGCCTTTCGTACTTTGACTCAAAATGCTAGTTATTCAGGAGTGAAGAATGTGGCTACATCCAGCCTAATGGGTATAGGTATGGGAGCGCTAGGAATAGGTCTTCCAGATATTCCTCTTTTTACAGGAATGATTTTTAAGAGTATTTATGAGATTGCTTTACGTTATGGCTATGAGTATGAAACACAAGAGGAGCAGATTTACATTTTGCTTTTAATACAGGGAGCACTTTCTTATGGAGAAGACCTTAGGGAGCTTAATGAGGAGATTAATACGTATATAGCAACGCAACAGTTCTCAAAGAGTGAGGACAAGGAGGAAGAGCTTAGAAATGCAGCAGCTGCACTTTCTAAAGAATTATTATATATGAAGTTTTTACAAGGTATACCTATTATAGGTGTCGTAGGTGGGGCATATGATGCAGTTTATATGCAAAGGATAACAGAATATGTGGAGTTAAAATATCGCCATCGCTACCTATATGATGAGAAAAAACGAGAACTTAAAGGAAAGTAATAAGAAAAAGATGGGAGTTGGGGAGGGCCGCAGAGGAAAAAAGTAACTCTTCCAGACTGCTTATCTCCGCTACGCTGAAAAGCGCGCCGCTACGAAGGCAGCTTACAGAGTTACTTTTTTCCTCTGCTAGGCTCCTTCATCTCGCCATTCTTTATCTTAACGGGAGAGATGAAGGATTAAAAGATTAATATTATATTGGATGATTAGAAATTATGAAATTAAGTATCTATTCAGCAAGAAAGCCACTAATAAGGGGCCAATACTCTTGGCAATCATCAATGGAATTATGGCCAACATCAGGGATTTCTGTATAGGTGACTTCACCCCCAAAGCTTTTGGCTAGCTTTTTAGTAAGGGAGGTGGGGACAAGCCAATCATTTAAACCTGCTAAGATATAGACAGGAGAAGTCACATTGGGGGCATATTTTTTAGAATGTAGTCATAGATTTCTTGTGAATCCGCATAGAGCTTTTCAGCACTGGGCTCTCCATCACTCGTTAGGTAGCCTCTATAATGCATAAGAACAATAGACCAGTCACTAAGTCCAGTCATCTTAGGAGGAAGTGAAGAGATATCTTCTGCATTGGCCCCAAAATAAAAGAGGAGCTTCTTAGGTTTAGATGTAGCTGGCTGCATCCAATACCCGCGAAGCACACACCCATCACTCATACTGATTTCAAGGGGCTTGGCCATATCTTCAGGGAAATTTCCACAAGAAACTTCTTCAGGCCCCATATAGGCTAAAGAAAAGATAAGCCTATCTTGGAGAAAGAATAGGAGCACACAAATAAGGAGATAAAGAGTCATTAAAAGGATAAAAATTTTCTTTATAAGTGTGATAGATTTTGAATTAGACTGTTTCATAAAACCTCCTTGATAAATTTAATATGATTCTTTAAGTCATGGGGTGGCATTCTAGAGATTATATCCTAAGGCAAAAGTTTAGTAAGTTGTTACATTCTTATATTATACAAATGAAATAGTGAAATAATATATAATTTTAAATATTTAATATTTATCTTGTGTTATCTCTGAATTTTCACTTGGGGAATATTGTTGCTAAAGAGTGTATATGTAGAGAGCAGCAGTTAATTCTCGCTCTCTTTAAGTAGATTGACTTTTTGAAATGTTATTAGTAATATTTAAAATAATACAGATTATTTAGAAAGTAAAAAGGAGAATCATATATGAGTACACCAGTTATATTTGCTTAGCAATAGCTATGCAAAAAAGACATATAGCTATTGCTGTTCCTAGAAGAAAATTTTTATAGGAGGCAAATATGAGCTATAGACGAGTAGAAGAAATTCTGCCTTTAGAAATTATAAAATTAATTCAAGAGTATGTAGAGGGGGAAAATATTTATATTCCCAAGAAGTTAGATAATAGAGCAAGCTGGGGTGAAAAAACAGCCATTCGCCAGGAAACAGATGCTAGGAATCAACACATATATGCGGACTATTTGCGAGGGCTATCAGTACAAGAATTAGCAGGTAAGTATTATCTATCTCAAAAAAGCATACAGAGAATTATTCGAAAGGAAAAATTAGAAAGAGCCGGTATCTCAAGTTGAGCTGCCGGCTCAAAGTTTTTTCGAATTGTTTTTGAGGTAGGCACTCCTTGCTTATTTGCTATAGAATTAAGGATAGAAATCAAAAAGGAGGGTAAAGGCTTATGACTACACCTAATTATTTTGCATAGCACAGCTATTGCAAATCTAAAAATAGTAATAGCTTGTGCATCGGAATAAAATAAGGAGATGCAAAATGAGCTATTTAAAAGAATATAGATATAAAGTAATATTAACGGAGTCTTTTAAGGTAATACATAAATGCCCAAAATGTGGACAGAAAACCCTATTTATAAATACCCATTGTTTTCGTATAAATGCCAATGGCAGTAGGTTGGATGTATGGCTTATTTATCATTGTGAGAAGTGCAAGCATACCAAGAATCTTACTCTACTTGAGCGTGTAGCACCTCATCAAATACCACCACAAAAGTATAAACAATTTTTAACCAATGATTATTCTTTAGCAGAAGCCTTTGGAAAAAGAAAGAGCTTTTTCCAAAGGAATAAAGTAGAAATTTCAAGGAAAGATTTAAGCTATGAGTTGAAAAGTTGTATGCAAGAGGATATAGATCTTTATTTAGCTAGTAAAGAGGGAGTCTCTTTTGTGGTAGAAGATGAATATGGCTTAGATATTCGGATAGAAAATATTCTAGCTACCCTATTAGGTTATTCCAATAGCAAGGTGAGAGGGCTTATGAAGAAGGGAATGATTACAGCAAGTAAAGACATAGGGTCACATAAAGAGGTAACTTATACCTATGCTATTCAGTCCTTGGAATAAATACTATAATTTAAATATTGTATACAATTGTAAGCTTATAAGATATACTAGGGGTATATGCGTAACACCCCATACCTTAAGTTAACGAGTTATGAGAGGGTGTGCTTTAGATAGAAAAAAGTGGAGAGAATACTATGACCATTAATGAGGTTCAATTTTCAGATGAAATAAGTATTGAGGAGTATAATAATTTGCGTAAAAGTGTAGGCTGGCTTAAATTAACTGAGACTCAGGCAAAAAAGGTTTTGGAGCGTTCCACTTCAATTGTGTGTGGAAGAATAGATAACCAAATTGTTGCCATGGGGAGGGTTAATTTCGATGGATATATTGCATTTATTGCAGATATTGTCATCGTGCCAGAATATCAACGTAGAGGATTAGGAACATGGATTGTAGAGAAGCTAATAGCTACAGTACTTGAAGAAGTGGAGACTAATCAACTTATACAATTTATTCTAATAGCAGCAGCTAAAAAAGAACCATTTTATGAGAGCATAGGGTTTAGCAAATGCCCTAGTGGACAGTTTGGTGCAGGTATGAGAAAAGTAATTAAAAAATGAAATGAATTTAAATAAATGAAGTAAGAAGTTATGAGAGAGGTGTATTTTAGAGAGAAAAGACTGGAGAGGTATTGATGAAAGGAAAGAAGTATATACTAGGGGCATTTTGTGAATGATTCAGATTACTGATTACTATGTTACTACAGATACTAAAGGTGTTAAATGTGTTAGTCCTAAAGAGATTACAGGTGATAAGAACGTATATTTATCAGATAAAGACTATAAGAACTTAATTTATT
>JAEZKI010000206.1 GCA_023415525.1 Bacillota bacterium
AATACCCACTGCTTCTCCAGGTAAATCAATACTCGTCTTTGACTTAAAACCAAAACGAATCATATAATCATAAAACTTACTGGCACCTACTCGCTCTGCTACCTCCATAAAAACAGGGTTACAAGAATTCTGAACGCCCTGTACAAAATTTTGAGCTCCATGAGAACGTGGGCTTCTCCAACATTTAATCGTTCGCCCAGCTACTACCCTTGAACCCCCACAATTAAATGGACTACTTTCTGTCACTACATTTTCTTCAAGTCCCATAGCTGAAGTAAAAATCTTGAAGGTTGACCTGGCTCATAGGTATCATTAATTGTAAAATTACGCCACATTTGATTTAAAAGATCTTGTTGTTCCTTTGGACTATATAAATTCCATTCATTGGTCAATGTCTCATCATTAATGGTGAAAGGCTCATTCAGATTAAAATCTGGCTTATTAGCCATGGCATAAATCTCTCCATTTTGAGGATTCATCAGAATAAACGAGCCTCTCTTTGCTCCTTTCATTTGAACTACCTTTTCTAAAGCTTGCTCCACATATTGTTGCAAAGTGACATCCAGGGTTAAGACTAAGTGATTACCATGTGTAGGCTCTATTCGCACTTCTGCCTCTTCTTCGCGACGCTCCCCTTTTCCATTGGTCTCCATGAGAATTTTGCCTGGGCTTCCCTTAAGATAGGTATCATACTTCACTTCTAACCCCACAATCCCTTGATTATCCTTTCCCACAAACCCAATGGTTTGAGCTGCCAATTGATTATAAGGATAAAAGCGCTTAGAGTCCTCATCCACCTTGACACCAGACAAATTCAACTGACGAATCTCATCTGCTATCGATTTATCAATTTTAGTAGCAATTCTCTCAAAAGCTACATGCTTTGTAACTTTTTTATATACTTTTTCATAATCCATATCTAAACGTTCCGATAAGATTTTTGCCACTTGCTCCGGATCCTTCACCTGGGCATTTACAACGCCTACTGTAGCTACCGAACCACTTTGTGCTAGTACCTCTAGATTTCTATCGTAAATTTTACCACGTGTAGGTGCAATGAAGCGATCCCTTGTATGTTGTTCTAATGCTTTATCTTGAAGCATCTTACCTTCTATAATTTGCACATACCCTAACCTTAGAGCCATGCCTAATATGCCACTCACAAAGCAAATCATGAGTATAAAAATACGTCGTTGCACTCGAATAGATATTTCTCTTTGCATGTAAAAACTCCTCCTTTAAAAATAATCTTATCTAAGTTTATTTTAAAAGAGGAGTCATTATTCTTTTTATTCAGATGTTTGTACAATTATTTGTTGTTTTTTCTCTATCTTCGCCCCTGCTTTAGGAACCTGACTTATAATCCTTCCACTGCCACTTCCTGAAATAGTAAAATCTTCTCCTACAAATAACTTAGCCTCCTCTATACTCATTCCAGTTAATTCTGGCACTTCTAAGAGTTCTCCTGGAGTCTCTGTTTGCATTGTCAATCTGACACTGGAGCCTTTTGTTAGCCTGGTTCCTGCTTTAGGATACTGACTCTTTATCTTTGTTCCTACTCCTATACTTTGATACGTTAAGCCTTGCCCTTGTAATAAGCTTGTTGCCTCATAAAGTGTCTTCCCTTTAAGATCCGGCACCTCACTCTGCTCCTCGATTTCTTCTTCAACATCTGTAGTGGTTTTAACCTGTAGATAAGGAAAAATTTTACTCATCATTTCTTTAAAAGCTTTAGTAGGTGCCCCAGATTTTTCAGGTGCTTCATCAAAGACAATCAAAGCTACTACTTCTGGATTGTCAAGAGGAGCATAACCAATAAAAGAGATAATATATTTATCGCTACCACGTTCTCCCTTTTCTGCTGTTCCTGTTTTTCCTCCTATTTTATAGCCACTTACATTGGCATTGACACCTGTACCTCCCTCATCTACTACCTTACCTAAGTAATTTCTTATTAAGTCTGAGGTTTCTTGAGAAATAACTTGCCTTCTTACTACTGGTTTAGCATGGTATAAAACATTACCCGATTCATCCACAATATCAGATACCACTAAGGGCTCTAATAGATAGCCTCCATTGATAACCGCTGAAAAAGCACTTATCAGTTGCACAGGTGTAGCTGTAAAAGTTTGTCCTATGGCATAAGTGGCACGTTCTACCGGGCCCAATTTACTATGTAATAATCCTGTTTCTTCACCAGGTAGCTTAATACCTGTCTTTAGGCCAAAGCCATATTTGTCCATGTATCTTAAGAAAGTAGTATAATCGATCTTCTCAGCAATTTCCATCATAGCTACATTACAAGAGTTAGCTAAAGCCTGTTCCACTGTTTGCTGCCCATGTCCAGAAGTCTTCCAACAATGAATCAAGCGATCTGCCACTTGCTTGCCACCATGGCAAGTATAGGTATCCTTCAAATGAATTGTATTTTCGTCAAGGGCCATAGCTACCAAAAGAGGCTTAAAGGTAGAACCTAACTCATAAGGATTTTGAGTTGTAAAGTTACGCCATGCGCCAAAAAGTGCCGTTGTCTTGTCCTGGTCATTCATTGGTTTCCACTTGGCTTCACCTAACTGTTCCTTTAAATTATTATAATTATTGGGATCAAAGCTAGGGTAAGAATACATACTATATATTTCCCCAGTCTGAGGATTAGCCACTAAGGCCGCTGCATTCACAGGATTGTATTCCTTGATGTATTTTTTCATTGTTGTTTCGACATACTGTTGGACAACCTCATCAAGGGTTAAGCGAATGGTGTTTCCATTCTTTACGGCCTTCATCCCCGTTGTGATGACTTCCCCCTCTTGGAGCTGTGAAAAAATACGTCCTGCTTCGCCTACCATCTCTTCATTATACTGTTGTTCAATCCCATATTGTCCTTGACCGTCTTTATTATAAAAGCCTAAAAGTTGGGCTGCCAATTCTCCCTTTGGGTAACGACGAACAAAGCTCTTATCAAACCACACCCCTGTTAAACCCATCTCCTTTAAACTTTCTGCTTTCTCACCAGCTACATTTTTAGCAAGAGGCGCATATTGTGAAGAGGGTTTCTTCTCAACAAGTGCTTGTATATCCGTTACTTTTTTATCAAGTACCTTAGCCAGTTGTCCATAGATTTTTTGTCGCTCTTCTATTTCCTTTTCCATAATTTCCTTAGGTGAAAGGGTAATATCATAGGTCAAAAAACTGGTAGCAAGGGTATTATTATTACGATCTAAAATATTACCACGCTGTGGATTAATGGTAGTTTCTCTACTCATCAGCCTATTATATACTTGCTTTTGATAATCTTCTCCATGAACTAATTTAATGTAGGTGACTTGATAGCCTCCATAAATAACTAGCACGATAAAAAAGAGAATCATAATAAAGATGCGCCTATTTAGGCGCGTCCTTGAGAGTGCATTTTTATTTTTTTTCATTGACTTTTGTTGTCTTTCCATCCTAACTCCCTATTTCACTTATTATATAAAGTATGGCTTTGTTCTGGTAATTCAATATAAACAATCTGATGCGGCAAAGGTTCTGCCATATTGAGTTCCTTTGAAGCACGCTGACGAATATAGTCTAAGTTTAACTTCTCTGAAATTTGAGATTGAGTATAGCTGATGGAACTACGTGTCTCACGAATTTCATTTTTAACCCACTTGAGTTCAGCTTGAGCAATGGCTAATGTAGAATAAAGGTGCACATACATAAAAGTACATGTAAAGACAAAAAGACCACAAACACTTAACTTAACAACAAGGGCCCTATCCGTTTTAGGCTGTGTGCGTGGCCTAACTTGAGGCCGTGGCTTTTGTTCGGGAAGCCTGCTAGGCGATGTAGGTATAGCTTCATAATATTCTCTAGCAGTACTACCATATTCATAACGATATTTTGTTCTGAAACCTTCTCCCACTCGCTTTTCCCCCTTATTATATTTTCTCTATAATGCGTAATTTAGCGCTTCTGGATCTTGGATTAACCTCCACTTCCTCTTCTGTTGGTAAAATAGGTTTCCTTGATATTACTTTTACTTCTGGCATTTTCCCACAAATGCAGACTGGAAACTCTCTTGAACAGGTACAAGGATTCTCTAATTGTTTAAATGTCTGTTTTACTATTCGATCTTCTAAAGAATGGAAGGTAATAATACACAATCTTCCTCCTACCTTTAGTCGGCTTACTACTTTACGAATAGTCGGCTCAATAATATCTAATTCACGATTTACTTCAATACGAATGGCTTGAAAAGTTCGTTTAGCTGGATGAGGGCCATCTTTCCTCGCTCCATGAGGGATAGCCTTTTTGATGACTTCTACCAATTCAAAAGTCGTTTGGATAGGCTTTTTTTCCCGCTCACTAACTATAAATTGTGCAATGCGTTTTGCCCACTTTTCTTCACCATAGTCACGAATTAGTCTATGAAGTGCTTCTTCACTTAAGGTATTGACTACTTCATAAGCTGAATAGGTGCTTTCTTGATTCATACGCATATCTAAGGGTGCATCCTGCATATAAGAAAAGCCGCGTGAAGCTTCATCGAGTTGATGTGAAGAAACGCCTAAATCAATGAGCATGCCATCAATTTTTTCAATTCCTAATTGATCAAGCACCTCATCCACTTGTTCAAAATTACTCTTCACGATACTTACTTGAGGATTCACATTTTTTAAACGTTCCCTTGAAACGTCCAAAGCATTATTATCCTGATCAATTCCAATAAGATGCCCTTCTTTAGAAAGGCGTTTACAAATTTGACTAGAATGTCCTGCTCCCCCTAAGGTACCGTCTACATAAATACCAATAGGCTTAATATGAAGTCCTTCTAGACACTCTTCTAATAAAACCGATACATGTTCAAAATTCATTTTTGCCACCTTTATATTCCTAATTCTTCCATTTGCTGAGCAATGGTATCTGCATCAAACTCTTCTTCATTATAAGCATCCCAGTTGGTATTGCTCCAAATTTCTATACGGTTACTCATGCCAATAAATACTATGTCTCTTTCAATCTTAGAATATGCACGTAAGTTGAGAGGAATTAATATCCTTCCCTGCTTGTCCGTATTACATTCTACGGCTCCTGATAAAAAGAAACGAACAAATTTTCTTGCATTGGTATTGGTCAGTGGTAGGTTCTTTAGCTTCTGTTCAAAAAGCACCCACTCGGAAGCAGGATAAATAAACAAACAGCCATCTAAACCTTTTGTCAAAATAAAGGTGTCACCTAGTTGTTCACGGTATTTAGCAGGTACACTTACCCTTCCTTTTTCATCTAAGCTATGTTTATATTCACCTATAAACATCTACCACTTCACCCCACTTGTCCCCACTTCATACCACTTTCTTATATTCTATGCTTTTATAGTGAGAATTTCAAGTAAAATATGTGAAATCACATAGGTAAATTTCTAATAATCAGCCAAGTGGACTAACACCCACATTTCTTTCACTTGGACCCCCTAGTTTCCCTTTGGAAATAAGAAAAGCCCTCACCTTTTAACCCTTCTGAGTAGGTTGGGAACACTTCCCCTACATCTCTTATAGGCTAGTAAACTTCCACTTTTAAATCCTAGTAGATTTTTCCTAATCCCATAAAAAAAGGAGCTGCTACACTAAGAATGATCCGCTCCCCATAAAATATGTAATTAAAATAAAATAGGCCCTCCCCTAAGTGACAAGTTTTATTATTTCACTTGTCCACTTAGAAGAGGGCATATCGGATTAAAATCTGCTCATACAATAACTTCATTACTTATTGATTCATTACTTCTCTATAATACTTTACGATCTCCTTATCCAATCTTAAACTCAAAGAATATATAGCTTTATCTTTAAAAAAACCTGGTTGTACACTCACTAGTCGTTTATTGAGGTCAGATTGCAATACAGATATACTTTTTGGCATCATTTTCATAGTCAATCCCCCTTAAAAATTAAAAATAGTCTCTCTCTCTAATTGAAGTATACTCCCTCTTTTGGAAAAAATCAACAATTATTCTTAATTTTTGGATAACTTAACCCCTTTTTGAAGACTTTCGACAGATAAAAATTCCAATTATTCCCATTATTATGGATAAAATGGCAACTGCTTGAGAGGCTGGGAACTGAATGATTGGCAAAAGGAGTTGGTCTGTACGTAGTCCTTCAACCCAATAGCGTCCTATTCCATAACCTATAAGATAGGTAAAAAAGAGCTGACCATCATATTTCTTATATCTTCGCATCATAAAAAGTAGGATTAACAATAAAATATTCCAGGTCGATTCATAAAAAAAGGCGGGATGAACCTGAATGTACTCTGCTCCAAAGGCAGTTTGAATATTTTGCAGTACCTTCTCTGAAAAAGGAGGTTTTGCTTGCTCTTTTAACAAACGCATAGCCCACTTACTATTGGTATAATCCCCAAACACCTCCATATTTACAAAATTGCCATATCGTCCTACGGCTTGTCCAAGAGTAAGTCCAAAAACAGCAACATCTGCAAATTTAAAGAACGGAATCCTTTTAATTTTAGTAAATACGACAGCTACAATAATGGATGCAATGACTGCCCCATAAATAGCAATACCACCTTGACGTAAATTCAAAATCTCAACCCAATGTTCTTTATAATAATCCCAATTAAATAAAACATAATAAGTACGTGCCCCTAGTAAGGCAAAAAGAATATCATATAGAATAAAATCAATGATTAAATCCGAATCAAGTCCCTCTTTTTTAGCAATATACATCGACAATAAAGTCCCTAAAATAATCCCCGTCGTGAGTATAATCC
>JAEZKI010000210.1 GCA_023415525.1 Bacillota bacterium
GTTATGGAGACAGCTAGTGAAGGTGGAGCTTGGGGTATTGCCATCTTAGCAGCTTACATGAAAAACAAAGAAAAGGACGAAACCTTGGATGCTTACTTAGACCATAAGATCTTCTGCAAACAACAAAGTGTTGAGGTACAGCCAGATGAGAAAGATGTGGAAGGCTTTAAGGCTTTTATTGAGAAGTATGTAGCAGGATTAGCTATTGAAAAAGCAGCAGTAGAGTCATTAAAATAAGGAGGGGACAAAATGTTAGAGGCATTAAAGCAACAAGTTTATGAAGCCAACATGGAATTGCCTAAAAAAGGGTTAGTGGTTTATACATGGGGAAATGTCAGTGGAATAGACAGAGAATCAGGACTTATTGTCATTAAACCCAGTGGTGTAGAGTATGAAGAAATGCAAGTTGAGGACATGGTTGTAGTGGACCTAGAAGGAAAGGTAGTAGAAGGTAAATATAAACCTTCTTCAGATACACCTACTCATGTTTATCTCTATAATGCCTTTAAGGAAATCGGAGGTATTGTACATACCCATTCTAATATGGCTACAAGCTTTGCTCAAGCAGGAAGAGGCATCAGTGCCTTAGGAACAACCCATGCAGATTATTTCTATGGTACCATTCCTTGTACAAGAGCTTTAAGAGTAGAAGAAATAAAAGGGGAATATGAAAAAGAAACAGGAAAAGTCATTGTGGAAACCTTTGAAGAAATCGATCCTATGTCTATACCAGCCGTTCTTGTAAAAGAACATGGGCCTTTTACGTGGGGAAAAGATGCATTAGATGCTGTTTACCATGCAGTGGTCTTAGAAGAAGTGGCAAAAATGGCTTACCAAACACAGCTTCTCCTACAAGCAGGGACTACAGCTATGCAACGTGAGTTACTGGATAAACATTATTTAAGAAAACATGGTGCCAATGCCTATTATGGACAAAATTAATAATAAGTAAAAGACCCCCTATAAAGCAAGGGCTTAATAGTAAGCCTGTTGCATTATAGGGGGTTTTCTATAGGATAAAATAGAAGGTAAAGGAAGTACATAAGAGAGGCTAGTCTTGGTGAGAAAGTAAGTTTTTAGCAGAATCTGCAATTTCTTCACTATTAGCATTTATTTCTTGGATATAACTAGACATGTCTATGATTTCTTTATTAATGCTATTCATCTTTTCTTCTAATGAATGAGAGAGAAGAACGATTTGATCAAATAAGGCATGCATCTCATTTTGTCCTTCTACAGTAGAGGTAGCAACTTCCTTTGATTTAGTAGCTAGATTTTTCACCTCTTTAGCAACAACACAGAAGCCTCTGCCTTCATCGCCTGCTCGAGCCGCTTCGATAGAAGCGTTAAGAGCTAAGAGGTTGGTTTGGTCTGAAATATCTACAATCTCAGTAGAGGCTTTAGAGAAGTCATTAAGTTTTAAAGAAATACTAGAGATGCTTTCTTTTAAAGTATATGTAGTATTTAATATGGAAGCACTTTCCTCTTGGATTTTATTAATAAGTATTGCATTTTCTTGGTTTCCAGCTGTAACGTCTTGAATACTAGAGAGAATAACATCTACTTGTTTCTTTAAACTCTCAGCCTGTTTTAAGCGTTCGTCTGTAAGGGCTTGAACTTGATCCAATAAGTCGATTTGTTGGGCTTGCTTGGCAATGGTTTTTTGTTCCAATTTGACTTCTTCTTTATTGTAATCAATACAGTTAGAGAGTACATTGAGTTTGTTGTGGATGGCAACGGCCATCTCATGACAAGAGGAGTAGCCACAAGAAGAACAGTTAAGGTTACGATGGGCAGGAGTTGTTTTATTAAGCTGATGATAAATAGCATCTAGCTCTGATTCAGAGGGCTCTAAAAGAGGAGGAACCTTCTTAGAAGAACTATAAGTACGCATAAAGTCCTCTAGCTTAAACTGCTTATCAAAGTTTTTAAAAAGCCCATGCACTTTTTTAGAAAAGAGTTTTTTTCCCTTTTCCTCTAGTTTTTCTTCTTTAGCAGTATTTAGTATATAGTCTGCCGTATGAAAATCCCTTAAACTTGTATCTTGAGAGAAAGAAGTAGCGGTTCCATAGTTACAGCCATAAGAACAATTGAGAACATCTACAAGAAAGGGGAGGGGTTGCGCATTGGAAGCATTTTTTGTGTAATAATGAAGATAAGAGTAGACATGGTGAGGACCTTCTAGTTGTTTAATCCATTCTTTTTTAGTATGAGCTTCTACATTTTCTTTTAAACCACCAGGTCGACTAAAGAGAAGACCTAGACTACAACCTGGGTCATCAAAATCAGAAGCAGGGAAGGAGTGAAGATTAACGTGATTTTCTTCTAGATAATGAATAAGCTTTTCAAAAGTCACATTATATTTAATAATGCCATTTGTATTAGGGTCCTGGATTTCATCCTCCTTACTAATACAAGGAGATAAAAAAGCAATATCCTCAGTTATTCCAGCATAATGTTTCATATAAATACCTGTACAAAGTAGGGGGCTATGAATAGGAGCAAGAGAGGGAAGAAGTTCAGGTAGGTATTTTTCTACATAATTAACAATACATGGGCAGGGCTGAGAAATGAAAGATTTAAGCTTCTTTTGCTGAGCGATACGTAGGTATCCCCAAACAGTAATATCTGCGCCAAAAGAAACATCATAAATAAGAGAGACACCTAGGGATTTAAGGTAACTAAATAACTTTTTGTATTCAGGAAAGTTAATACGGATAGCAGGGGCAACTACTAGAGCAAGGGATTTACCCTTTTTTAAATCCTCAAAAAAGGCCTCCGTATCATCTATATAATAG
>JAEZKI010000212.1 GCA_023415525.1 Bacillota bacterium
GGCTGATCCCATGGATTGTCTGTATATTGGGAGTCTTTAGAGGGTATTTTCAAGGGATACAAAATATGATGCCTATTGCTCTGGCACAAGTTTTAGAAAATATGGGACGTGTTGTAGTAGGCCTTAGCCTAGCCTTTTTCTTATATCCTAATTTGGGATATGCAGCAGGGGGGGCTTCCTTTGGTGGTGTTATAGGTGGTACGTTAGCGCTTATACTTTTAGGTAGCATTTATAAGAGACAAGCCCCTACTATTCAAAAGGAAATAACAACAAGTCCTTTAAAGACACGCATAGGTTTTGGTGAAGTGGTAAAGAAGGTATGTATTTTAGCTATTCCCATTGCTATCGGTTCAGGTGGAATGGCAGTTATTACTTTTTTAGACTCAGCTTTTGTCATTCAAACATTGACTCAAAATGGAATAAGTATGGAACTAGCCAATCAAAGTCTGGGGCAATTAGGAAAGATTTCAACTTTTATTAATCTCCCCCTTACTTTTGGAGTAGCATTGGTAACGGGTCTTATTCCAGCTATTGCCGAAGCTGTGGCTAAAAAGAATAAAGACGAAGTTCAAGCAAAGATTGAGTTAGGAATACGGACAGCCCTTTTAATTGCTGTTCCTGCTTCTGTAGGATTAGCTATACTTTCTAATCCGTTGATGCGTTTTATCTATCCTAAGGCACCTAGTGGGGGGCTGTTACTGACCTTATCAGCAATCGGTTTGACGTTTATGATTATGACTCAGGTTTTTATAGGGATTTTGCAAGGAGTAGGTAAAGTATGGAAGCCTGTTATAGGGATTCTTTTGGCAGGGATAGTAAAGGCTGTTTTAGTTAAAGCTTTAGTGGCTACGCCTCTAGGAATAGGTGGAGCAGCAGTCTCTACTATTATAGCCTATATGGTTTTTGCCCTTTATACGTATTTAGCTATGAAGAAGTACACTGGCTACAAATTACACATGGGAAGGGTTATTATAAGGCCTCTTTTTTCTAGTTTAATAATGGGACTTGTAACTTTTACGACTTATTATTTACTGCGCGGAAAAATAGGAGAGGCAACCCTTATTCAAAATGCAACCCTCACTGTTATTGGAATAGTGGTAGGGGGTATAACTTACTTAATCATGCTTTTTGTATCTGGAGCAGTGAAAAAAGAAGAAATAAATGAGATTTTAAGGAAGAAGGAGAAATAAGATGGCTAGAGCAATGGGCGGTAATCATTATGGCAAGGCCAATAAAAAAAACATGGACCAAGGAAGAGGAAGTAACCTCGTTAAAGGCTGGGATAAACAAGAGGGGAGAAAAAAGGCTTCGAGTAGGTCAGCTCCCAAAAGTAAAGAGAGAGAAGAATACAATACGAGTTATAAAGAACCCATGAATAAGCCTCCAAGAGAAATAGATGAGAATATTCTCTATGGTAGAAATGCAGTAAGTGAAGCTTTAAAGTCAGGTAGAACTATTGATAAACTTTTGATTCAAAAAGGAGAAAAAGAAGGTTCTATTATTAAGATTATAGCTGAAGCTAAGGATAAGGGCATTGTCGTTGTAGAGGTGGAAAAAAGCAAGCTAGATGATGCGGTAATGGGTGAAAAGCATCAAGGCGTTATAGCTTATAGTGCGGTCCAAGACTATGTAGAAGTAGAGGATATTTTAGAAGAAGCCAAGAGTAAGGGTGAGGAGCCTTTCATTCTTATTTTAGACAATATCCAAGACCCTCATAATTTGGGAGCTATTATGCGTTCAGCTCATAATGCAGGAGTTCATGGTATTATTATCCCAAAGAGACGAGCAGTAGGCCTTTCAGGGACAGTTGCCAAAGCTTCTGCAGGTGCCATTGAATACATGAAGGTTGCTAAAGTAACCAATATTGCCCAAACCATTAAGGAACTTAAAGAAAAAGGTATTTGGATTGCTTGTGCGGATATGGGGGGCAAAGTGATGTATGAAGAAAACCTTACAGGACCTTTAGGGATTGTAGTAGGAAGTGAAGGAGAAGGTGTATCCAAGCTAGTACGTGAAAGTTGTGATTATGTAGTAAGCATCCCTATGTACGGCAAAGTGACTTCATTAAATGCCTCTGTAGCAGCGAGTGTATTAGTTTATGAAATCGTAAGACAAAGATATTTCAAATAAGATGATGAAAAGGAGGGGCCACGGCTTCTCTTTTTTGGTTACTTTTTAGGTAGGGAGTAGGAAATGCGTTGGACAAATATACAAAATATTAAAGTTATTTTGTAAAAAATATAGAAATTATTTTTTAAAAGGTGTATAATCAAAACAACAAATAGGAAAGTCATATTTTTTTATTTTAAATTGGAAACGATTCCGAACCAGATATGCATCGGAATATATTTTTTGATTTAAATTGGAAACGATTCCAAAACTAAACTTAAAGAAATAGGGAGGGTTGAAAAATGAGAAAAAACAAAGGAAAGATGAAAGAAAGTAAAGGGGCCTTATCGATTAAGAAAAAACTTATTATATCATTCGTATTATTTGCTATTGTGCCACTTATTACGATCAATATTCTTTTCTACACAATGTCTAGAAGTGCCTTGTCAACAACGAGTAAGCATTTTATGGTACAGCTTGTAGCACAAACAACCACCAATATAGATTACTTCTTAAATGAGGTGGAACAAAGGGTTCTAACTGTTGCATTAGATCCCAGGTTAAATACGATTTTAACCGATTATCCAACGGCTACTTTCTCTGAACAGTCTGCTTATGAGAAAGAATTGAAGCAAAAGATAATAGCTATTCAATCAGGAGGTGGGAGTAGTATAGAAAATATGATTGTTGCCTCTCCTACAGGATTTGTTATAAGTAGTAAGAATAAGGTAGATGAGGAAGCTGCCCTAAAGTATATCAAGGAAGACATCCCCTCAACAGGTATTTGGTTAAAAGGCTTTGGGAGTGATAAAGAAGGACTCTATTATATAAGAGGAATTAACAGCTTGACTGGCAGGGCTAAGGGAAAGATTGGCGTGGTTATTACAAGGCTTAGAGTAGATGGTCTATTAGATGATATTAAGAAAATAGAGCTTCTAGAAGGAGCCAACTATTCGCTTATAACTCAAAATGATGAGTTGATTTATGACTCAAGTGGTTTAGAAGCCATTAATGATAATGTAAAAGCCATTGTTCATTCTGGGCAACCCCTAGGGAGCAAAATAGAAGATAAAGTGATGCTGACTTATGGTGTAGCCAAAAATGAATGGAAGGTCTTATTTCAGCTACCCGAGAAGGCACTTACTAGTCAATTGGATCAGACCAATTGTATGGTGAGTATTCTTATTGTTGTGATGGTTTTCTTAGCTATTATTTTAGGGATAGTCCTTTCTCAAGACTTTTCTACACCTATTATTAAGATGAAAAAGTTAATGGAGACAGCAGAACAGGGAACGCTAAAGGTAGAAATGGATTACCATCGCAAAAATGAAATAGGTCTTTTGGCCATAAGCTTTAACAATATGTTAAGGAATATACGTAAATTGTTAGAACGAACAAAAGGGGTAATGTCAGTAACTTTGGAAGAAGGAACTGCGCTTAAAAATACGACGGAGGAGTCTGTAAAGACCACACAACAGTTGATGGAATCTATTCAGGAGATTGCAAAAGGAGCCAGTTATCAAGCAGAAGATACAGAGAAAAGCTTGACAGCTATGTACAATTTATCCGATAGTATTCAGCAAGTACGCTTAAAAACAGAAGAAATGGTGACACAAAATGAAGATGCTAAGGGGATTATTCAAATGGCTACCCAGAGTATAGAAGAACTCAATACAAAGATGAACTATTCTATTCAAGTTTCTCATAATATTCTAACCAGTATTCAAGAATTAAGCGGACTGACTCAAAACATAGAAGATGTTATTAAGTTTATAGATGGTGTAAATGAGCAGACGAATCTTCTAGCACTTAATGCTAGTATAGAAGCAGCGCGAGCAGGAGAAGTAGGGAAGGGCTTTGCTGTAGTAGCCAATGAAGTCAGAAATCTAGCTATACAATCTCAAAAGTCCACGGTGAACGTAAGGAATACACTGGATACTATCAAATCAAAGACAGTTATAGCCGTGGGTTTAGTAAAAGAGGCCCATTCTACCTTCTTAGGGCAAGGTGAAGTCGTTAAAGAGACTTATGAGGCCTTTGATAAAATTATTACAAAACTTAGGAATATTGATAAAGAGTTGGTAGAAGTAAATGGAGAAGCTGTCAATATGGAAGAACTCAAAAAGACCATGCTTGAGCAGATTGAACGCATGAGTACGGTCACAGAAGAAACCGTTTCTACGACAGAAGAGTTAGCCTCTTTAAGTCAGAATCAAGAGACCGTTATGAAGCGACTCTTTCAAATTTCCCATCAGTTAACTAGCAGTATGAATGAGCTTAATGACAGTATGACGCGTTTTGAAATCGATTAAATAGAAAAGTAAATCCTGCATAAGATATACTCAAACAATCTCCTCCTAAAAGATTATACGGGTTACCTTGCAGGATTTATTTTATAAACAACTTAAATAGGGTATAATTAAGAAGAATAATCTTGAAAACTAAACCAAAATATGATAAGCTAATCAAGTGCAAAAAAGTAAGTGCCGATATAACTCAGTTGGTAGAGTAGCTCATTCGTAATGAGCAAGCCAGGGGTTCGAGCCCCCTTATCGGCTTATAACTAATCCTTTGAAATCATTAGGTTTCAAGGGATTTTTTTGTGCCAGTAGAAAGTCTAAATTCTAAGGCTCTTGACCCTATATTATCCTCAACACTGGAAGTATAAAGAGGGATTATTCCTTATGAATTACTATTGACAAACGAAAGCTTACTAATTTTTAAATCAAAACCATGAGATAGGGTCTGAAGAAAGTGGGAGGCAAACTGCTGATTCTAGGGAGGGAAATTATATGAGGTATATATTTTATTTATATCTAGTATGAATAAGGTTAAAAATGTACTATGAATATTAAAAATATACGGTTTGTTTTGTGAAAAGTTCCCTATATACTAAATATAGTAAGTCGCTTAAAGCGACAAGTAGGATATATATAGGAGGGAATAAGATGAAAAAGAAATTAGTAGCGACACTTTTAAGTGCTATGATGGTAGCATCGATTACAGGTTGTGGATTAAAAAGTCCGGAGGCTCCAGCACCAAAACAGGAAGCACCAAAACAAGAAGCAGCAGAACCTGCAAAGGAAGAAGCTCCAAAAGAAGAGGCTGCAGCAGTAGAACCAGAAATTACTCTTGTTTATGCAGAAGTTAACCCATTAGATACTATCGTTGGTCAATTGGGAACAGATTTTAAAACTAAAGTAGAAGAACTTTCTGGTGGAAAAATTAAAATTGATGTTCAAGCTAGTGGTGTATTAGGATCAGAAAATGATGTATTAGACACAATGCTTGGCGGTGGTGGAACAATTGATATCTCCCGTATTTCAGCATTTGCCCTTACAAGTTATGGTGGAGAGAAATCAAAACTTCTTTCTATTCCTTATACTTTTGTAAATCGTGAACATTTCTGGAATTTTGCTACATCTGATTTAGCACCTGAATTCCTTCTTGAGCCACATGAGAATGGTAGTGGTGTTAGAGGTTTATTCTATGGTGAAGAAGGTTTCCGTCATTTCTTTACAGTAAATCCAGTTAATAGTTTAGAAGACTTAAAGGGTATGAAATTACGTGTATCAAATGACCCTGTTATGAATGGTATGGTAGAAGGACTTGGTGCTTATCCTACAGTTGTATCTTTTGGTGAACTTTATTCCGCAATACAAACAGGTGTAGTAGATGGTGCAGAACAACCTATTGCAAACTATAAATCTAATGCATTCCAAGAAGTTGCTCCAAATTTAATTCTTGATGGTCACACACTAGGCGCAGTTCAAGTTATTATCGCTGATGAAGCTTGGGATAAACTGACACCAGAACAACAAAATATTCTTGTAGAAGCTGGTAAATATGCATCAGAAAACAACAGAAAGAATTCTGAAGCAGCAGAAAACAAAGTACTTGAAGAGTTAAAAGCTGAAGGCATTAACGTTGTAGAAGTAAAGGACATTGCACCTTGGCAAGAAGCATGTAAAGCTGTTATTGAGTCTTCTACAGCAGATAATGCTGAACTCTACAAACAAATCCTTGATATGAAATAATAATGAATTAAAAATAAGTTGAAACGCAGTACATAAAGAGTTGAGACTATATTTTATAGGCACAGAGGAATATGTAGGCTCTGTGCCTGATTTTTTAAGGAGGAAAAGAATGCCTAAAATTTTTGACACAATCGATAGGTTTAAACCAGCATATGATGCAACATATAAGTTTGTACTTTGCGTATGTAAGTTACTTTTAATAGTTGATATTCTTATTACTACTATGGCGGTAGCAGGTAGGTATATCTCTTTTATTCCAGATCCAGCGTGGAGTGAAGAAATCGTTTTAACCTGTATGTCCTATATGGCTGTTCTTTCAGCAGCTTTGGCTATTAGAAGAAATGCCCATATTCGTATGACAGCCTTTGATACCTACTTACCAAAAAAAGTAGTAACCCTTTTAGATATTGTTTCAGATTTAGCTGTATTAGCCCTTGCAATCGTTATGATTGTAGTAGGATGGAAATATGCTTTGCAAATAGGCTCAAAGGGAAGTTATGTAAGTATGCCAAGTGTTTCTAGATTTTGGATGTATTTCCCTGTTCCACTTGCGGGGATAGCTATGGTAGTTTTTGAAATCGAGTCTCTTTATAATCATATAAAAGGGCTGTTTATAAAGGAGGGGAAATAAGCCATGAGTGCAGAAGGTTTAGCAATTTTAGTTTTACTTGGTAGCTTTTTTGTAATGATATTTTTAAGATTTCCTATTGCCTATGCAGTAGCACTTTCCTCTTTATTCTGTCTTTTATATCAAGGTTTACCACTTACTACGATTTGTCAGCAGATGGTAAAGGGAATTAGTTCATTTAGTCTTATGGCAGTACCTTTCTTTATTACAATGGGATGTTTAATGGGATCAGGTGGTATTTCTGAGAAGCTGATTGCTTTAGCCAATTCATGTGTTGGCTGGATGCGAGGGGGTATGGCCATGGTTAACATCGTGGCATCTTACTTCTTTGGAGGAATTTCCGGCTCTGCATCTGCAGATACAGCTTCTTTAGGAAGTATTTTAATTCCAATGATGGTGGAACAAGGTTATGATGATGACTTTTCAACAGCCGTTACTATAACTTCTTCTTGTGAGGGCCTTTTGGTTCCTCCTAGTCATAACATGGTTATTTATGCAATGACTGCAGGAGGTGTTTCAG
>JAEZKI010000315.1 GCA_023415525.1 Bacillota bacterium
CCTTATTAGGGGCCAACTATTTAAAGGGGTGTTATATTATTGACCAGCGCCCTATAGCTAGAAGCAAGACTTCTTGCCCAGCCACTTATACGGGCATCTTTGATAAAATACGTGAGCTTTTTGCAAAGACAGAAGAAGCTCAGCATAAAGGCTATACGGCCAGTTTGTTTTCAAGAAATTCAGAGGGATGCTGCTCAAAGTGTAAGGGAGATGGCATTATTCGCCAATATGTAGGCTATGATAATTTTATAGATATGGTGTGTGAAGATTGCCAAGGCACAGGATATATCCCTGAAGCAAGGGAAATAAAGTTAGAGGGTAAGACCATTTGTGAAGTGCTGGATATGAGTGTAGAAGAGGCTATGACTTTTTTTAAGGAGAAAGATAGTAGCATTACCCATGTATTAGATATTTTAGAGCAAGTGGGTATGGGCTATATTACTTTGGGACAAGCTATGCCTACTTTGTCCGGTGGAGAGAGTCAGCGTATTAAACTGGCCAAGGAGCTTTCCAAGGGGAGACAGCATGAAAAGGGGTACCTCTATATTTTGGATGAACCTACAACAGGCCTTTCTCTTTATGATACAGAAAGACTTTTGCAATTAATGGAGAAGCTAGTAGCGTACGGAAATACCATTGTGGTAACAGAACATGATCCCCATATTTTATCAAACTGTGACTATCTTATTGAACTAGGAAAAGGGGGAGGAAAAGAAGGTGGAGAGATTATTGCTCTAGGAACACCCTTAGAGCTTAAAGAGAATCCTGCCTCTATGATTGGAAGTTTTTTATTAGGACAAAAGAAGTAAGGAGAGAAGTGTTGTGGAATTAGGGGAACGAGTGGAAGCCTACATAAGGAGCAAGCAGTATAGATTGATTAATAGTGTTTTAATCTATGAGGAAGATAAACCCTTAGTAGAAGGCTACTACAATGGATTTAATGCAGAAAGTAGAAATGTGATTCGCTCTGTAGCCAAGAGTATTGTATCCATTGTGGTGGGCATCTGCCTGGAACAGAAAATCATCAAAAGTGTAGAAGAGCCTATTTATCACTATTTACCTCCTTTTGGACAAGGGCGAGACCCTTTGCATAAGGCCATAACGATTAAGCATCTTTTAACCATGACTTCTGGGATCTATTGGGTAGGAGGAGTTCATTATCATTGTCCTCAGCTAGCAGCTCTTCACCGCTCAAAGGATTGGGTAGAACATATTGCAGATACAGCTGTTAAAAATGTTCCAGGTACACACTATAACTATAAAGAATGGGATGTTATGCTGATGACGGCTATTTTGCAACAAGCCATAGGGGGGGATTTCTTTGACTTTTTAAAGGCCAATCTTTATGACCACTTACACATTCAAAGTGGCAGGTGGTGGAAGAGTAAAGGTGGGGTCTATTATAGTGTGGGCTCTGGAGGAGCTGGAAATGGAGAAAGTGAAGAGAGACCTTCTAATCTTACAGCCAGAGAGATGCTACATATCGGACAACTCTTTTTAAATAGGGGAGTATATGAGGGGAAGCAAATTGTTTCTGCAAACTATATAGAGGAGGCAACTACTCCTGCTAGATGTCAACCTAACTATGGCTATTTTTGGTGGATAAGGGAGGATGGACAGGGTTGTAGAGGCTTTGGTGGCCAAAATATTACGGTGATACCCAAAAAGAAAATAGTAGCCGTTATCCAAGCCACTCCTACTGCTCGAGGGAAGGAATATGATGATGTTCTAGATTATGCCCTATCACTCATGGAAGGATAAGAGTGTATTTTTATAGGAAATAATGGTATATTTAAAGTAAGAAAAGACTAAATTTATCCTATAAAATGAGAATAATGGGGTGTTTTATGAATGAACGTTATTTGAATTGTTTTATAAAAGTCTATCAATTAGGAAGCCTACATAGAGCAGCACAGGAGTTATACTTATCTGTACAAGCTGTCAGTCGTATTATCAGTAAACTAGAGGAAGAAGTAGGAGAGACTTTATTTATTCGCTCCACTAGTGGGGTTCATCCGACACCTGCAGCTAATAAACTCAAGGAGCATGCAGAGATTATCCTTTATCAATACAACAAAATTAAAGAAGACTTGAGTCATGGAAATGATGAAGAGGTTTCCACCTTACGTATTGCCTCTACTTATGCAGTACTCAAATACTTGACACTAGATTTTATTAAGAGCTTTTATAAAGAATATCCCAATATTCGTTTGAATTTTGTGGAGTACCCAGAATATCCCATCTATGAAATGCTCAATAAGGGGCAGTTAAACGTGGCTTTTCTACCTCTCCCTATAGATGTTAAATTATTTGATATGGTTTACTGCTATTCCCATCATTATTGTGCAGTCGTTAATATAAAGCATCCACTGGCTACTAAAAAAGTATTGGAGTACAAAGATTTAAATGGGATCCCTTTAGCCTTAAAGGGACATGAGTATTCTATTTTCTCTGGCAATATCAATCGTTTTATAAAAGGGGGACTAACCCCTACTATCTTACTAGAGACCAGCGAGGATTCTATTATTGTGGATGCTGCTAAAAAGGATTGGTGTGTTGGCATTACAGCAGACTATCTGGCCAAGGAATATGCAGATGATCAAGTAGCCATTATACCTTTTTCAGATGAAACCTACGCAAGGACAATCTTTTTGGCATGGAAGAAAGGGCAAAAACTAAGTCTTAAAGAGAAGCACTTTGTCAATTATGTTCTCAAATGGTTAGGTCAAAATAATGAAATAAATTAACAAATAGAAAGAAAACAGTATCAACAAAATGTTGATACTAAAGGCAGTATTTCTGATAGCATACAAATTTATATATCGGTATAATAAATTACAAATAACACGCAAATAAAGCGATGCCGGAGGGAAAAAGATGGATGCAAAGATTTTTTATCAACAAGATTGTAATTTAGATTTATTACAAGGAAAAACAATTGCTATCATTGGTTATGGTTCACAAGGACATGCTCATGCATTAAACCTTAAAGAATCAGGCTGCAATGTTATTATCGGTCTTTATGAAGGCTCTAAATCAAAAGCTAAAGCAGAAAAACAAGGCTTTGAAGTTTATAATACAGCAGAAGCTGCAAAAAAAGCGGATATCATTATGATTCTTATCAATGATGAGCATCAAGCAGATATGTTCAAAAAGGATATTGAACCAAACTTAGAAGAAGGCAATATGATCATGTTTGCTCATGGTTTCAATATTCACTTTGGTTGTATTAAACCACCAGCCAATGTTGATGTAACAATGATTGCACCAAAGGCTCCAGGACATACTGTTCGTAGTGAGTATCAAGCAGGAAAAGGTACACCTTGTTTAGTGGCAGTAGAACAAGATTACACTGGAAAAGCAAAGGATATGGCACTTGCTTATGCAGCAGGTATTGGTGGAGCAAGAGCGGGTGTTCTTGAGACAACCTTCCGTGT
>JAEZKI010000329.1 GCA_023415525.1 Bacillota bacterium
TTATTATAGTGTAGTTTTTAGAATATGGGATTATAAGCAAGCCTTAAAGATGGCAAGCACATCCTCTGGGGTAAGAGGAACATAACTGTCTCTAAGACCTCCGATTTGAACGGCTTTTTCGGACATAACAGCAAAGTGTTCTTCTGTAATGCCTACTTCAGAAAAGGTCATAGGGAGGCCACAGGCTTTAAAGAAGTTTTCCGTGGCATCAATGGCTGCATGAGCATAGGCAAAGGGGTCTTCCATTTCAGGAAGGTGCCAAACATTTTTGCCATAGGTCACAAATTTTTGAAGGGTTTCTTCACTTAGTATGTGTCGCATCCAACGAGGGGTAAGGATGGCCAGGCCTACGCCATGGGTGATGTCGTAAAAGGCACTTAATTCATGTTCGATAGGGTGGCAAGACCAACTGCCTGGTTTACCTGCTCCCACTAAGCCGTTAAGGGCGAGTGTACTGGCCCACATCAAGTTAGCACGCGCCTCATAGTTGGTAGGGTCTTCTAGAGCAAGAGGGCAGTACTTAATACAGGTTTGAAGTAAATTTTCTGCTAAGCGATTTTGGATAAAGGTATCTTCTTCTTTTTTGAAGTAGTTCTCAAAGATATGAGACATAATATCCGCTGTGCCAGAAGCTGTTTGAAGAGGAGGCAATGTATAGAGATACTCTGGGTCCAAAATAGAAGCTTTTGGAATCATAGCCTGAGAAGAAGTTCCTCGTTTTTCATTAAGGGCTATATGAGAAATAACGGCATTTTTGTTCATTTCAGAGCCAGTAGCGGCTAAGGTGAGAACAGTTACAATAGGTAGGACCTCAGTGATTTTGCTAGCATCCATAACCAGATCCCAGGCATCTCCTTCATAGTAGTAACCTGCACCAATGACTTTGGCGCAGTCGATGACACTGCCGCCACCTACGGCTAATATAACATCGATTTCATGGGTTTTACAGAGAGCAACCCCTTCTCTCACGCTCTCAATGCGTGGGTTAGGATCTACCCCTGATAATTCAATGAGCTGACAAGGGGCAAGGAGTTCTTTAACGCGGTCATAAATCCCATTTTTCTTAATACTTCCGCCACCATAGACGAGAAGCACCTTTTTACCATGAGCAGCAATAGCTTCAGGTAAGTTGTCAATCATACCTTTCCCAAAGTAGATTTTAGTAGAGGCATTAAAAATAAAGTTGTCCATATAGACCTCCTTATAAGTAGTAATAGACCTTATTTTAGCACACGATTAATGGGTTTAGCTACTGATGAAGTAGCTTATGTAATAGAAGTAATATTTTTAAAATTATATTCTAAAAAAGAAAAATAATTAAAAAAGAATTAAAAAAGAATGTCCCTCCCTTCGAATAAAACACATATATAAGAATGTAAGAGCTTCTTGGCAGTTCTTTTTAAAAGCAGATACTCTTTTATAAAAAATGTGAAACCTTGGCAAAGGCACTGGCATTTTCTTTATAAAGACGTAAGAAGCGAGATAGAAAGAGCTTAAGAGATTATTTCTTACATCTTTTATGAATCATTGTTTTAATGTTTTAAAATCAATCGTACCCAGTGCTTTTAATGCTGCAAGGCCTAAAACATGTAAGCAGCGTTAGAAGAAGCCCCCCACTTAGGTACCTCTTAGCGGTAGAAGTCTGCTTATTCTTTAATAACCGTTGCTGTGGAAAAGTGCAGGGGGCTGTCTGGCCTGTAGCAAAGGGGAAAAGGAGAATAAAGCAGATGAGGCCAAAAGGAGGGGGACAAGGGTAAGATTTAAAATCAAGGGAATAAGGTGAAAACCACAAAAAAAAACGTCTTGCTGCTTAAGGGTAGCAAGACGTTTTTTGTAGGGTTAAGGAGATTACTACGTTATTATATTTTATAAATAGTGTATTTATGTTAGAATATTCAAAAGATATGTCGATTCATATGATGTAATAAGGAATGGTTAAAAAATTAAGAGATAAGAATCGGGGAAATGGTATGGAAAATAAGATTAAAAGAGACTATTTTGATAACATAGGTTTTGTGTATCTATTCTGGTATAATGTTTTTACTTTCATTGAAATATTTTTGCCTTTTAGTTTAATGAGGAAGTTTGTATTTAAGAAAACAAAACAGTTTTCAGACAAATGGGTGTTGGGACATACTTTATTAAGCATAAGTTCAATAATGGTTATAGGGTATAGCCATTTAAGCCTATTGAAAAAAGTATTTCTCATATATGGTGCGATAAGAATATTTGAAATCATAGTTTATCAAATAAATGTACTACTCTTTCATCCATATAAGGTATTGGTTAAAGAAAAGAAAAGTAGATATAAAATACAGAATCCCTATCGTTCAGTTATACTATTGGGACATAATCTTATGGAGATAGTATGTTGGTTTACTTCTGCTTCTATTTATTTCTCAACGGATGAAATTCCCCTCGTTAAAGCCTTGATGGAAAATATTATAAGGATTTTTACATTCAGTTATGATCAAGTTGCAGATGGATTATGTTGTCTACAATATATTATCTTTGCAGAAGTAATATGTGGCATTATTTTAGTTATTATTTCCTTAGCTAAATTACTAGGAGAACTACCTCACATTGATTTAGCATTTGAAGACAGTGATGATACATATGATTCTGAATATAAGAAGTCAGATAAGCAGTTTAGCGAAGAGAGGCAAAGGAAGCACAAAACACAGCAAATTAAACGGCATAAGTCTGTTTTAAATCAAAGTAAAAGAGGAATAGGAAAATAATAAGTGTAAGAATACAGAAGTATTCTTAATAGAAGACGATGGTCACTTTATAGAAGGCCATCGTCTGTTTTAGTTATTTATAGGGTATTAACAGGCAAAATCTTACCTCTTACCCTAGGATATTAACTTCTTAGGTGATAAGTATATACAATAAAAAAAAGTCTTTATATAATAAATTTATAAAGAGACAAAACATAGATGACAATCTTAGGGTAGAGGGTGTGAGGATGAAAATTCAAGTGGAAGTGGATGGAGAAGTAAAGGGTTGTGAAGTGATAATCCGATGTGCTGAAATCAATGAAGAGGTTCAGAGGTTACAGCAAGTCATTATGAGTTTAGCCGCCAATAAGAGGCAGATGGTTTTTTATCAAAAGGAGAAAGAGTACTATTTTTCTGTAGACCAGATCCTTTTCTTTGAGACAGAAGCCAGTGGCATGAGTGCCCATACCAACCATGAAGTTTTTCAAGTCAAATATAAGCTTTACGAATTGGAGGAACTTTTGCCCTCTTACTTTATGCGCGTATCCAAGTCCACTATTCTCAATACACGGGAGGTCTATAGCGTTACGAAAAGCTTAACAGCTTCTAGTATGGTGGAGTTTAAGAATACACACAAGACGGTTTATGTCTCTAGAAACTATTATAAATCACTAAAGTATAAATTAGATCAAAGATAAGAGGTCATATAATAATGAAAGGTAAGGTGTTTAAATTGAATAAGAATAGGTTGTTTTGGGGTGTTACATTTATTTTGACAGCAGTGTTTTTGATTGTTGGAAAGTTAGGATATTTAGAGGACTTAAGTATTTTTTCTATGATCTTTACCGTTTTTTTGGGAGCTATTGTGGTTAAGAGTATTTATCCTGTTAATTTTGCTGGTATTTTATTCCCACTGGCTTTTTTAGGCATTATTTATGATAAACAACTGGGTATTGAGAACTTAACACCTTGGACCGTTCTAGCAGTAGCTGCCTTGGGAAGTATTGGTTTATCCATGGTGTTTTATAATAAAAAGATGTTTCATCCTCACCATCATGTTTTTGGGGTAGAACCTTATGATTTTGAAGTCATTGATGTAGAAGATGAAAATCATGTGAGACAAAGCACTTCTTTTGGTGAAAGCTCCAAATATATTAACTCTGAAGATTTTAAACAAGCAGACTTAGAATGTAGCTTTGGGGCCATGAAGGTTTATTTTGATCATGCACAAGTTCAAGATAGTCAAGTTTTAGTACGGGTGCATGTCAGCTTTGCAGGGATGGAGCTTTATGTCCCTAAAGAATGGGCTATAGATAATCAAGTGAGGGCATCCTTTGGTGCAGTGGAAGAAAAAAATAATCATGTAGCCAATGAAACCGTTAAGATGGTTTTGGTGGGGGATGTCAGCTTTGGCGCTATAGAGATTACTTATATATAAGTTTGAGATCATAGGAATTAAATAGTAAGTGCTTCAAAAGGGATATCCATTTGAGGCACTTTTTTTTAGACTTTCATAGGTAGCCTCTTTTCCCTTCTTAAACAAGACTATTGCAAGAGTTATGAATGAAATGAATAGTGTAATAGGAGATATTATAGGAATATTAGTATCATTTACTAAAATTTAATAATATGCTAAGATGAATAGAGAATTTTCAAAGGATAAGGAGGAATAAGGGTGGATCAAACAGCATTATTTACATTAACATATGGAATATTTATTTTGGGGGCAGAAAATAATGGGGCTAAAAATGCATGTATTATTAATACGTGTACGCAATTAACGGCAGAACCTATACGGATCAGTGTAACCGTTATGAAGAGTAATATGACCCATTATATGGTAACAAGCTCTAAAAAGTTTACTGTATCTGTTTTAGGAAAGCAGGCTCCTCTCGATATCATTGCTCATTTTGGTTTTCAAAGTGGCCGAAGTGTCAATAAGCTTCAAGGCATAGACTATAAGTTAGATACATTAGGAACACCGATTATTGAGAAAGAGAGTGTTGCCACCTTATCTTGT
>JAEZKI010000396.1 GCA_023415525.1 Bacillota bacterium
AAAGGATCAGACAGGCTATCAAAACCTTATTCGTATGGTATCCATGGCTTTTACAGAAGGCTTTTACCGTAAGCCACGTATAGATTATGAGTTACTAGAAAAATACCACGAAGGACTTATTGCGCTAGGAGCATGTTTAGCGGGTCCAGTAAGTCGTCTTTTATTAGAAGATCAATATGATAAGGCAAAGGAAGTGGCCAATCGACTAAGCAATATTTTGGGAAAAGAGAACTTTTATCTTGAAATCCAAGATCATGGGATGAAACAACAAGCCAAAGTGAATCAGTTAACATTGCGTATTGCCCAAGAAACAGGGATTCCTTTGGTTGCCACCAATGATGTGCATTATATTACAGAAGAGGATGCCCATCCTCATGAGGTGCTTCTTTGTATCCAAACAGGGAAGACCATGGCAGATGAGGATCGTATGATTTATGAAGGAGGCCAATATTATCTTAAAAGTCCAGAGGAAATGGAAGCACTTTTCCCTTATGCCAAGGAAGCACTCCTAAATACCCAAAACATTGCAAACAGATGTAATGTGGAGTTTGTTTTCCATGAGCTAAAACTCCCTGTATTTGATGTGCCAGATGGAAAAAGCAGTGAGGCCTTTTTAAGAGAACGATGTTATGAAGGTTTGGCAAAGCGATATCATCCTGTCACAGATGAATTAAGAGAACGCATGGAATATGAGTTAGGCGTCATTATTCAAATGGGCTTTGTGGATTACTTTCTTATTACAGGAGACTTTATTAAATATGCCAAGGACCATGGCATTCCAGTTGGACCAGGACGTGGGTCAGCAGCAGGAAGTATCGTTGCTTATGCCTTAGAAATTACCAATATTGATCCTATTCGCTATCAACTTCTTTTTGAGCGATTCCTCAATCCTGAACGTGTCAGCATGCCGGATATCGATATTGACTTTTGCTATGAGAGACGACAAGAAGTCATTGATTATGTTATTAGTAAATATGGTGAAGAGCGGGTAGCCCAGATTGTGACTTTTGGAACGTTGGCAGCCAGAGGTGTTATTCGGGATGTGGGTAGAGCCATAAATATGCCCTATCAAGAAGTTGACCGTATTGCTAAGATGATTCCTAATGAGTTAAAGATTACCATTAATAAGGCCTTAGAGATGAATGATGAATTAAGAGACCTTTATGAGAGTCAAGAAGAGGTGAAGTACCTCATTGATATTGCTAAAAAGCTAGAGGGCTTGCCACGTCATTCTTCTATGCATGCTGCTGGGGTGGTTATTTCTAAAGCCCCTGTGGTAGAGTATGTGCCATTAAGTGCCAGTGATGGTGTTGTAACGACCCAATACCCTATGACTACCTTAGAAGAATTAGGGCTTTTAAAAATGGACTTTTTAGGCCTTAGAACACTAACGGTTATTGACAATGCCGTTAAGCTTGTCAACAAAAATCATGGAATAGATTTAGATATTGAAAAAATAGATTATGATGATAAAAAAGTTTATGAACTTATTGCTTCAGGAGCTACAGAAGGCATCTTTCAACTAGAAAGCGCAGGGATGAAAAGCTTTATGAAGGAGTTAGCCCCTACCAGTATGGAAGATATTATTGCGGGGATTTCCTTATATCGTCCAGGTCCTATGGACTTTATTCCAAAATATGTGCAAGGAAAGCGTGATAAAAACAGTATTACCTATACCCATCCTAGCTTAGAGCCTATTCTTAAAAATACCTATGGGTGTATTGTTTATCAAGAACAGGTTATGCAAATAGTAAGGGATCTTGCAGGGTATAGTCTGGGACGAAGTGACCTCTTGCGTCGTGCCATGGGCAAGAAGAAAACGGAGGTTATGAATAAAGAAAGGGCTATTTTTCTAAATGGAGATGGAGAAAGTGTGCCTGGCTGCATCAAAAATGGTATACCTAAAGAAATTGCAGAAACCATTTTTGATGATATGGTAGACTTTGCTAAGTATGCCTTTAACAAATCTCATGCAGCAGCCTATGCTGTAGTAGCCTATCAAACGGCTTATTTAAAGCAATACTATAAGGTGGAATTTATGGCAGCTCTTATGACTTCTGTTATGGATGTCTCCACTAAGATTACAGGGTATATGGAGACCTGTCGCAAGATGGGAATAGAGGTCTTATCACCTGATATAAATGAAGGATGTTCTTACTTTGATGCTAAGGATAATCACATTATTTATGGATTGGCAGCCATTAAGAATGTGGGGAGAAATGTAGTTGACCACATTGTAGAAGAAAGAGAAAAAGGTGGAGAATTTAAGAGCCTCACAGATTTTTATAATCGCATGGATGCAAAGGATACCAATAAACGCAGTATAGAAAGCCTTATTTTAGCAGGAGCCTTTGATAAGCTTGGTGGGAGAAGAAGCCAATATCTGGCAGTCTATCAGCAGATTTCATCCGGCATAAACCTCAGTCGAAAAAACAATATTGCAGGGCAGATGGATTTATTTGCGTTAGGTGAAGGAAGTAATGAGGAGATTCAAGATAAAGATTATTTACCAGACCTCCCTGAGTTTGAGATGAAGGAAATGCTTGCTTATGAAAAGGATGTTTTAGGTGTCTATTTAAGTGGACATCCTTTAGATAAAGTAAGAGGGCAGTTAGAAAAGTATATTTCCCATATAGGAAATGATTTTGTTTTAAAAGAAGAAGAGGAAAATATACAAGATGGCGAACGGGTTGTTATAGGAGGAATTTTAGTAGAAAAGAAGGTTATTTTCACCAAAAATAATAAGAAAATGGCTTTTGCGACTTTAGAAGACTTAACAGGAACCATGGAAGTTATTATTTTTCCTACCTTGTATGATCAATTTGCAAGTTTTCCAGAAGATAGTGTTTATATGGTAAAAGGTCGCGTTTCTATAAAAGAAGAGACAACAGCTGCTATTTTGGCTGATGAATTAACAACACTAGAGGCGCTTACCGCGCCAAAAAGAGAAGAAGGACTTCTATTAATTTTAGAAGCATCCCAACGTACAAAAAGCATGCGAGAAAACTTGTTGCGCATATTTCAAAAATATAGAGGAAATGCTAAAGTTGTGGTTCAAAATAAAGAAGATGGTACACAAAAAAATTTCCCAAGACAATATAATGTGACTTTAACTGATGAACTTATACAAGAAGTTGGCCATTTGGTAGGAGAAAAATGTATGGTTATCCATAAATTATCTTAGCTACTTGCTATTTAAAAGAGTTTTCAGTACAATGAAAAAGGCTAGAACAGAAGGAATAATTATTTAACAATACATGGATTAACAACCAACTCGTAAATGCAAATTTTATTAAAACAATGATTAAGTAAGCATAGATAACTAAAGGGGGTTATTTAAGATGAGTCACAAGGTAAGTACTATTGGCGTGTTAACAAGTGGTGGTGATGCACCAGGAATGAATGCAACCATTCGTGCCGTTGTTCGAACAGGCATTGCAAGAGGATTAAAGGTAATGGGTATCCAAAAGGGATATAATGGTCTTCTTCAAGGAGATGTAAGAGAACTTAATGCAAGAAGCGTATCCGATATTGTCCAAAGAGGAGGAACCATTCTTCAAACAGCACGTTGCCTTGAGTTTATTAAACCAGAAGGCCAAGCGAGAGGCGCTGAAATGTGCAAAGTTTTTGGAATCGATGGGCTTGTTGTCATTGGTGGAGATGGTTCTTTTCAAGGAGCTGAAAAATTAGCTAATTTAGGGATTAATGCTATTGGTGTGCCTGGAACCATCGACCTTGATATTTCCTGTACGGATTATACCATTGGGTTTGATACAGCAGTTAATACAGCCATGGATGCCATCAATAAAATTCGTGATACATCTACTTCTCATGAAAGATGCTCCATTGTTGAGGTAATGGGAAGAAATGCAGGTTATATTGCACTATGGTGTGGTATTTCATCTGGTGCTGAGATGATTCTTATCCCAGAGAAAAAGAGACCTACAGATGAAGAAATTATTAAGACTATTGTTGAAAATAAACATAAAGGTAAAAAGCATTTTCTTATTATTGTAGCAGAGGGAATTGGTGGATCTTATCAGTTAGCTAAGAAGATTGAAGAAACCACAGGTATTGAAACACGTGCTACTATTTTAGGGCATTTACAACGTGGAGGTTCACCTACAGCTGTAGATCGTATTCATGCTTCTATGATGGGTGCAAAAGCAGTGGATTTACTCTGTGAAGGTAAACAAAAAAGAGTTGTTGCTTATAAACAAGGTCAATATGTAGACTATGACATCAATGAAGCGCTTAAAATGAAAAAGAATATTGATGACTATATGTATGAGGTAAGTCAGCTATTAATATAGATTTTATAAAGGGAGATGGCGTATGCGTAAAACTAAGATCATTGCAACATTAGGACCTAAGACACGTGACAACATTCATATTAAAGAGATGATAGAAGCTGGAATAGATGGTATTCGAATAAATTTCTCACACGATAATCATGAAATTCATGGCGAAACAGTTAAGCGGGTAAAAGAGGTAAGGGAAGCAATGAATAAGCCTATCCCACTCATATTAGACACAAAGGGACCAGAGATTCGTACAGGTGTGATGAAGGGAGATAAGGAGCATCACTTAGCTATTGGAGAAACCTTTATTCTTACTACAGATGAGATTGAAGGGGATGATAAAAGAGTAAGTGTAACTTATAAGAATCTTCCTTTTGACCTTCAAAGAGGAAGCCGTATCTTGATTGATGATGGGCTTATTGAGCTGAAGGTTAAGAATATTACTTCTACAGATGTAGAGTGTTCTGTAGAAAATGGGGGGATGCTTGGTTCACGTAAGGGAATTAATATTCCAGATGTTTTTGTGAATTTACCCGCTTTGACAAATAAAGATATTGAAGATATTAAATTTGGAGCAAAAGTTGGATTTGACTATATTGCAGCCTCTTTTATTCGTTGTGCCAATGATGTCATCACTATAAGAGACATACTTGAGGAAAACGGTGGGGGAGATATTCAAATCATTGCTAAAATCGAAAATCGTGATGGCGTCAATAATATTGATGAAATTTTAGAGGTATCTGATGCTATTATGGTAGCCCGAGGAGACTTAGGTGTAGAAATTCCTGCTGAAGAAGTTCCTATTGTTCAGAAATTACTTATAAAAAAGGCAAACGCTTTAGGTAAGCCTGTTGTAACAGCTACACAGATGTTAGATTCCATGATACGTAATCCTAGACCTACTCGGGCAGAGGCGAGTGATGTAGCGAATGCTATTTTTGATGGTACTTCAGTTATTATGCTTTCAGGTGAAACAGCCAAAGGAGATTACCCATTAGAAGCAGTAGGAATGATGGACCGTATTGCAAGGGCTGCTGAAGAGGAACAAAATACGAGATGTCAAAGTCAAGATTCAACCCTTTATGGAATGAGCATGACCAATGCAGTCAGTCATGCGACTTGTAACACAGCCCAGGAATTAGGAGCAACGTGTATTTTAACCATTACGAAATCTGGTTATGCAGCCCGTTCTGTTTCAAAATTTAAGCCAAGTTGTGCATTAATTGCTTGTACCACCAATCCTAGAGTATGGAGACAACTTAATTTAGTATGGGGATGTACGCCTCTTTTAAGTACATATAATGAAAAAGATTCTACAGATGAAGTCTTTGCTAAGACCGTTGCGCATATTGAAGAGATGGGATATGTCAAACAAGGTGATATTATTGTTTTATCAGCAGGCATTCCAGTGGGTGTAGCAGGTACAACAAATATTATGAAGGTACAGTATGTGGGAAATGTACTGGCTAAAGGCAAAGGTTATGGTAAGCAAGTAGTAACAGGTAAAGCCAGTGTTATAAAGGTGTTAGATGAAGCAAGAAAAAACTTCAAAAAGGGTGATATCTTAGTGGTTAATAAGACCGATAATAGTTATTTACCCTATATGAAGAAAGCAAGTGCCATCGTTGTACAAGATGGGTCATTAGAAGAAAATAATCATGCTGTTATAGTAGGCAAGACTTTAGAAGTTCCGGTGATTATTGGAGCAGCTAACTGTGTAGAAGTTGTTAGAAATGGGGCTATTATAACGGTAGATAGTGCAAAAGGTTACGTTTATAACGGAGTAGTCTAAAAGAGGGGGTGTATCGTGAGTTAACTTGGAGAAGTTAACAAATGATACGCCCTTTGTTTTTCTAAGAAATACCTTAAAAAGATTGAAGCTATGCGTAGAAATTTAAAAGTATTTTGTTTAAAATAAAAGAATAAGTGAAAAAGAGTAAGTGAAAAAGAGTAAGTGAAAAAGAGTAAGGAGATAATACCATGACTAATAAAAAGACTCCAGGATTTGTTAGAATGAAGCAAGGAGTAGCTGTATCAGATTATTTAGCTCCTTCACAGATATTAGTAACGAGTTTTTTAGGTGTAATTATCGTAGCAACATGTCTACTTATGCTTCCTATTAGTTCAAGTAAAGGACAAGCTACATCATTTATAGATGCCCTATTTACGGCAACTTCAGCAGTCTGTGTAACAGGATTAACAGTTGTTAATACCTTTGCTCATTGGTCTCATTTTGGAAAGTTTATTATTATTTTGTGTATACAAATAGGGGGACTTGGTTTTATGACCCTTGTGAGTATGCTTTTTATTATGATGGGACGACGTATTACATTGAAAAATAGACTACTAATGCAAGAGGCTTTAAGTTTTAATACAACTGCAGGAATTGTCCGTTTTACAAGATATATTGTAGTCAGTACTTTTTTGGTAGAGTTGATAGGTGCTTTTTTCATGAGTTTTATTTTTATACCAGAGTATGGCTTTGGCAAGGGTGTAGCCTATAGTCTTTTTCATGCCATTTCCGCTTTTTGTAATGCAGGTTTTGATATTATTGGAGACAGTAATTTAACTCCTTACAGAGGAAATGTACTTATGAATTTAGTAGTCATGTTACTCATTATTATGGGAGGATTAGGGTTTAATGTATGGATAGACACCTATAAAGCCTTTAAAGTCAAAAAGAAAAAAGGAAAACATTTTACATGGAAACAGACATTGAGTGCCATGAGCCTACATACGCGATTAGTATGGATCATTACTTTAGGCCTATTATTTTTAGGGTTTGCTTTTTTCTTTTTGGCAGAGTATAGAAATCCTGGAACTTTGGGAGGCTTAAGTTTAAAAGAAAAAATCCTAGGTGCTTTTTTTCAATCCGTCACAACGCGTACAGCAGGTTTTAATACGATTTCTTTGCCTGACCTAACAGATGGTTCTAAGGTAATGACGATGTTGCTTATGTTTATTGGTGGCTCTCCTGCAGGGACGGCAGGAGGAATTAAAACGGTTACAGTGGGGGTTCTTATATTGTCTGCCTTTTCAACTATAAAAGGAAAGGATGAAACAGTCTTATTTAAAAGACGTATTCCAAGACAGATTATTGCAAGAGCCTTAACCGTTGTTATGCTTAGTTTTGGGATAATTTTTATTATGGTAATGCTTTTAACTTTTACAGAAAATATGGGATTTATGGAACTCCTTTTTGAAGTCATTTCTGCTTTTGGAACAGTAGGCATTACATTAGGTGTAACGTCAAACTTAAGTATTATAGGTAAAGCAATCATTATTATTTTAATGTTTATTGGACGTTTAGGACCTATTACCATGGTTGTAGCCTTGACCATCAAACAGAGTAAAGATAAGGGGACAGTACAATATCCAGAAGAAAAAGTATTAGTGGGTTAAATGAGGAGGAGAGAAAATGAAACGGAAACAATTTGTAGTTTTTGGATTAGGGCGCTTTGGTCAAAGTGTGGCAATAAACCTGTCAGAAGCAGGTTATGAGGTTTTGGTAGTAGATCCCTCAGAAGAAAAAATACAGGAGATTTCGACTCTTGTAACCCACGCTGTTCAGGCAGATGCAACAGATGTAGAGACCTTGCAAGCTTTAGGTATTCGCAATTTTGATGTAGCCGTTGTAGCCATTGGGAAAGATATGCAAGCCAGTGTGATGATTACTCTTTTGTTAAAAGAAATGGGAGTGCCTTATGTAGTGGCTAAGGCAAGTACAGAAATTCATCAACGTGTCTTAGAAAAATTAGGAGCTGATCGTATTATTTTGCCAGAGTATGAGATGGGTAGACGAATTGCCACCAATCTTATCTCAAGTAATATTATTGATTACATTGAACTTTCTAAGGACTATAGCATTGTAGAGATAGGTATTCTTCCCAAATGGGAGGATCAAAGTATAAGAGCACTTAATATTCGTGGGAAATATGGGATTAATATTATAGCCATTAAGTCAGAAGGTGGAATTAATGTTTCACCTTGTCCAGATTATGTGTTTAATAAAGAAGATGCCATTGTTGCTGTTGGAAAAAATAATGCCTTACAGGAGTTAGAAAATAAACGTCATGATGCCTAAAGAGATAAAAAGTTTACAAAACCCTATTTTAAAAAGTATTATTCAATTACAGAAAAAAAAATTGGCACGTAAAAAAGAAAGGCTATTTATAGTAGAAGGCCTTCGTGCCGTAAAAGAAATTACAAAAGCATTTCAGGTAAGATATTATGTGACCACACCTGATATAGATAGGAAGGAGTTCCTACAACAGGAAGGAGGACAATGGGTTGTTGTTCCTCAGGAAGTTTTTAAATCCATTAGCGAAACAGAGGCCCCACAAGGGATAATGGCAGTTGTGGAAATGCCTAAGTGTGATTTAGAAAGTCTCGAAGTAGGGACAGAAGGTTTTTATTTAGTATTAGAAAATCTACAGGACCCTGGAAACATGGGGACGATTATTCGCAGCGCCCATGCTTTTGGTGCAAAAGGGATTTTCATTACCAAAGGTTCAGTAGATATTTTTAGCCCGAAGGTGGTTCGTGCGACAATGGGTTCTCTTTTTCATGTTCCTTTTGTTATAGATGGAGAGATAGAAGACTATGTGGAGGCCCTGAGGCAAAAAGAAATACCCATTTATACCACAGCTTTTGAAGAAGCTAAACCAATTTATCATATTCATTTTGCTAATCCATTAGCTATTGTTATTGGTAATGAAGGAAATGGTGTTTCGGAGTATATTAAAGGCGCAGCTGATTATAAAATGATGATTCCTATGCCAGGAGGGAGCGAGTCGCTCAATGCTTCTGTAGCCACTTCTATTTGTATTTATGAGGTTATGCGGCAACAAGAGATCAATACTTACAATGAAGAAATGTGATATAAGCGTAGTAAGTCATAAAAAGAAAGCAGTGAATGACTTGACAAGAGGTGATGAAAAACCTATAATTTTAAGCAGTTAAATAAACATCGACAATGAAAAGAAGAGTAACCATTGAAAGGACTTTCAGAGAGTTAGTGAGGGTGAGATACTAGCAGTACGCAATGGGTGAAGAACATCTTGGAGTCGCTAACCGAAAGACTATACGCAAGTAGGCCTAGCCGGGTTAAGACCGTTATATCTTATAGAGGTGGACCATTTATTAATAAAGGTCAACTAGGGTGGTAACGCGGAGTCACTTCGTCCCTTTAGAAGTAGGGGGACGGAGTTTTTTTATTTAGTAAATATAATTTTAAGTTAAAGGAGAGAATAGGATGGAAACAACATCAATCAGAGCTCTTTATGGGATGCCAGAGAGCTATAAGGGACAAATTACTGTAGCAGGTTGGGTAAGAACAGTGAGAGACTCAAAAACCTTTGGGTTTATTGAAGTCAATGATGGAACATTCTTTAAAAGTTTACAAGTTGTTTTTGAAGATCATCTAAGCAACTTTAAAGAAATTGCTAAGCTTGGAGTAGGAGCAGCCATTATTGTAACAGGTGAGTTCGTTTTAACACCTGGTCAAAAACAACCTTTTGAGGTTAAGGCTACTTCAATTGAAGTAGAAGGAGACTGCCCACCAGAGTATCCTCTTCAAAAGAAACGCCATTCTTTTGAGTACCTTCGTCAAATTGCTTACTTAAGACCACGTACCAATACTTTTGGGGCTGTTTTCCGTGTGCGTTCATTAGCAGCTTATGCTATTCATAAATTCTTCCAAGAAAGAAGCTTTGTATACGCTCATACCCCACTTATTACAGCCAGTGACTGTGAGGGGGCAGGAGAAATGTTTAGAGTAACCACACTGGATCCAATTAATCCTCCTAAAAATGAGGAAGGTGAAGTGAATTTCAAAGAAGATTTCTTTGGTAAAATGGCTAGTTTAACAGTATCAGGTCAGCTTTCAGCAGAAACCTTTGCTATGGCTTTTAGAGATGTTTATACTTTTGGACCAACTTTCCGAGCAGAAAAATCCAATACACCAAGACATGCAGCAGAGTTTTGGATGATTGAGCCAGAAATTGCTTTCGCTGATTTAGAGGATGATATGAAGCTAGCTGAGGATATGGTGAAATTTGTAATAAGCTATGTTTTAGAAAATGCAAAAGAAGAAATGCAATTCTTCAATCAGTTTGTAGATAAAGGTATTCT
>JAEZKI010000399.1 GCA_023415525.1 Bacillota bacterium
TTGTTATAGTTTATAAAATAATGTAAAAAAAAGGGGGTGTTCTTATGAACTACGTATATCCATCAGATAACACTTATACTACAACTAAAAAAACATTGGCAAAAACCCCATTAAGTGAAGAAGCAAAAGAACGAAGAGCGTATATAAGAAGTCATAAATTTGCGGTTACTGTTGATTCAAAAACACAGGAATGCAAATTAAAGGTTATGAAAAAGGATTCTATTTATGGCTAATAACTTTTTAAATGTTCGATTGTTAACATCAGAGTTATTACCTTTAGCAGAAAATTTTAGTTAAGGAAATGCATATATTGATAGTTTTATTAGAAATGGAGATTATTCATTAAAGTCTAGCATTGGTAAAACATATGTTTTTCTTTCAGAAGCTGATACAGAGCTTCTAAGATAGAGGACTTTCGGGTCAGTTTGAAGTTTTATTATAAATTTCAAGCCCTGGTGGTCCTTTTTATGTTATTCGTAAATTATCAGTTTTTTACCTCAAATTCTTGCCTTTATAACCAAGTTCTCTTATAATCATTTCTTGTATAAAAAGCTGTTAACGGGAATCGAACGCGTGACCTCCATCTTACTAAGGAGGAGGCGTATTAGGTTAAAAGGGTATGGAGGACTTGGGCAATCAGAAGAGGGTAGAGATTAGCCTCCTCCACATATTCTACATAAGGTTGGCCTTTTTCATCTTGCCAGAGAGGGAGAGTCAGACGGTGGGTGGTGGCAAGGGGGAGAAAGGTAGAGGTTTTGGTGAGGTAGCAGTCTTCTTTTTTGACTTTTTGGCGCATTTCTGATGGGAGGAATTGAGCCAAAGATTTATGGAGCAGTTGGTTTTGGCTAGGAATAAAGTAGTAGTTTTTAGCAGGACTTAAGTAGTGGCGAAGGAGCAAGTCTTGGCAAGTGTAGTGAATAGTAAACTCCTTTTGGTCCTTTTCTCCTTCCAGGGTAAAGTAAGGGAACTGAAGATGTAAGGAAGTAAAAAGAGCTTCAGAGAGCATAAGTATCAAGGTTAAGCATTTCCCAGTGGAAGGGTCACCAATAAGCGCTCCTTTAGCGGTAAGAGAGAGAGTCTCTCTTGTTGCCCTAACAATAGTTCCTTCTTGTAAATGAGTAAGGAGCTGATAGAGGTTATAAAAGTGGCCCAGGCTAAAAAGCTCCTCTTCTTGGTGAGAGAGGATGAGTTGGAAATAAGGAGCCCCACCTGTTTGTTCGTAGGCCTTGCAGAGTTTAGCCAGATCTTTGCCTGTAAGGGTGCCTTGACGTTTAAAGCCTAATAAGTCTTCTAAGCCCTGACGTGTAGGGCTTATTTTTTTGAGCAATTTTTTAAGATCGAGGAAGCGAGCACTTAGAGGAAATTGCTCCTCTAGACCGTGATGGGTAAGACGGGCACGGATAAAGGGCCAATCAAAGCTATTGCCATTATAGCTATAAAAGGTATTAAGGGGCTTTATCACTTCTAAAAAGGCTAGGAGGAGCTCCTTTTCTTCCCCAGGTTTGTCAGCTACTAAGTGGCGATAAATAAGGTGACCGCTAGGAGCTTTATAAACTAGCCCCAAACTAAGGAGGGTATCACGGGTAGCTATTAGGCCGGTTGTTTCACAGTCAATAAGCCCTACAGAAGGCATAAAACCTTGTAGGGTATAAGGATAGGATTTTTCAATAGATTGCATAGGAGCCTCCTTTTACTTTGTATCACCCGTAGGGGGGAGCTTAAGCAGTTTACCTAGGCTAGGGTCTAAGTGAAGAGCTGTGCAAAGGGTTTGATAGCTGGCTAAAGTGGCTTCATCCTTTATTAACCCTTGTCCCTTAGGAAGAGTGGCACGAATGAGAATATTTTTAGGTGTATGGGTCATATCAATAAACTCCAAGACACTGACTTCATAACCTAAGGTTTCCAAGAGGGTGCTACGTAAGCCATCTGTAAGGAGAGCAGCTATCCGTTCTTTTAATAAGCCATATTTTAGAACGGGCTCTAAAAGCTCATTTTCAAGTTGGGTATAGGCTTCATGATGGCAACAAGGAACAGCTAAGATCACTTTGGCCTTCCAACCAATGGCTTTGGCTAAGGCACTATCTGTAGCCGTATTGCAGGCGTGTAAGGAAACCACCATATCAATCCTTTGGTCAGTAGTGTATTGACCAATATCTCCTACTTGGAATTTAAGCCCTTTAAAGCCCAAATCATGAGCTAGTTTTTGACAAAAGGCAATGACATCAGCTTTTAAATCCAGGCCAATGACTTCCACTTCCTTCCCTAACAGTACATGGAGATAATGATACAGAGCAAAGGTTAAGTAAGACTTACCACAGCCAAAATCGACAATGCGTAAAGGACCTTCTGGAAGACTTTTTAACGTATCCGCAACAATCTCTAAATAGCGGTTTATTTGTTTGTACTTATCATATTTAGAAGGCTTAATCTGTTCCCCTTGATCCATTAAGCCTAAGGCTTTTAGAAAAGGAGCAGAAGAAGGAGTGTCTAAAAGATAATTTTTTTGGCGATTATGAGAAAGAGAAGGGGGTACCTTCTGAGTAGCAGGATGCTTCTTAATGGTAGGCTCTCCTTTTTTATTGACTAAAATCGTATAGTCTGCTTCCCCTGTAAAAAGTTGAATTTGCTTATAGCCTTGACCGTTGTTTTGGACAAAGTTAGCCACTTCTTCACAAGGGATATTATGATGAAATTCCTTTTTATCTTGTAAAAGAGCAAATTGAAGGTGATAGGTATCTCCTAAAACAATGCCTTTGGCAGTCATTTTTTGTGGTCCCCCACTTTTTCTGGGATTACTCCAAATACAACGTATAAAGTTTTCCTTTTGAAGGGCATCTTGTAATAAATCTATAAAAGCAGTCATCGTATTCTCCTAGTTCTATTTTTATAAACAGAGTCTTCTTTTAAAACCATCTTCTAAGTAGTAGGATAAGTTAGAAAAGAAGTCATACTCATCTTACTATGAAAAAAGGACAGTTGCAATAAAAGATATGGTATAATAAGCATTGAAAAGAGGTGATTTGTCGTGTTTGAAGAGGCATTTATGGATTTAAATTGTGAGCAACAGGAAGCTGTCAAAGAAATAGAGGCCCATCTCCTTGTCGTGGCGCCAGCAGGAACGGGAAAAACCAAAGTCATTACCTTGCGCACGACTTATTTACTGACTCAGGGCGTGGGTCCAGAGAATATACTTTGCTTAACCTTTACCAATAAAGCTGCTAAGGAAATGAAGGACCGTATGGCCCTTACCAATCCAGAGGAAGTGAGTCAGCTGACTATAAAGACCTTTCATGCCTTTTGTTATACCCTCATTAGTCAGGAGAAGCAGCTTTCTCATTTTTCCTTTCCTTGTACGATTTTAGATGAAACCGATAGCGACAGTATTCTCCATGACCTTTTAGAGGAGAAAGGGTTAAAGGATGAACCTCTTTATTTCCCTGAACTCCGTCAATTTATTGAGAATATCAAGCGCTTTAGCCTCAGCTTTCCTATAGAGAAACGCTATGCCTATGGCTTATTAATCAAAGACTATTGGGAGGAGCAGAAAGGCCTCAAAAAGAAAGTTTCTCCTTTTTTAAGCCGTTATGGCCTAGAAATTCTCATAGCGTATATCAAGCGCCTAAAGGAGAATAACTGCGTGGATTTTATGGACCTTATTGTAGAAGCCCAATACCTTCTAGAACAAGAAGGGGTACAAAGAAGGTGGCAAGCGCGCTATCAGTATATTCAAGTGGATGAGATGCAGGACACCAGTATACGAGAATATCACTTGATTCGGCAATTAGCCTTAGGTAATCATCTGGCCTTATTTGGGGATTTTAATCAGACCATCTATGAATGGAGAGGGTCTAGTCCAGCATCTATGATTGAAGACTTTAAAAAAGATTTTACCCCAAAAACCCTTCATTTATCCGCCAATTACCGTTCCACCCAAGTGCTTCTTGAAGCAGCTAATGACTACATTAAAAGCAGTGCCCTATATCCCGTTCACTGCTTAGCTACTTCAGAGGTGGTAGGGGAGAAGATTCAGGTCATAGAAGCGGCTAATAAAGCCCAAGAACTCCAACTCCTTGCTCAACTGATTCAAGAGGAAAAAGAGAAGGAGACCTCTTATAAGACAAGCTTGGCTATTTTAACCCGTACCAATGATTATGCCAAGAGCATTTCCAATTACTTTCACCATCTAGGCATTCCTTGCACCGTTATTGAAGACACTAAGTTCTTTCGTAAAAAAGAGGTGAAGGATATTTTGGACTTTGTGGCCTACAGTGTCAATGAACGAAATAATCAGGCTTTATTAAGACTTTGCAAACATCCTTATATAGGAATGGGAGAGTGGCTTTTAAAGAAGCTGGGGCAAACGAAGGATTGTTATATGTACCTTCATGATTGGTTTCATACCAGCAGTAAAGATCCTTATTTACCTTTATGGGAGGGCTACAAGCACAATCAGCTAGTGGTTTTAGATGTGGAATCCACAGGTCTGGATACGAGCCATGATGACTTAGTACAGCTTGCGGCTATTTGCTATGGAGAAGGAGGGGTTAAAGACAAATTAGATATTTTAGTGAAGCCTACGCGCTTGGTAGGTAGCTCCTTTTATGTCCATGGCTTTTCCGATGAGGAGCTAGATAAGAAAGGTATTGCACCAGAAGCTGCTTTAAGGCAACTTTTAAGCTTTGTAGAAGGGAAGGTGGTCATTGGCCATAACATCAATTATGACCTTCAGATTATTCGTAGCTCCCTAGAGCGTTATGATTTGCCCCCTTTAAATATAAAAGGTATTTATGATACCTTGGATTTAGGCTATAAGGTATACCCTACATTGGAAAATCATAAGTTAAGTACCCTATCAGCATTGATAAAAACAGAGCATGAACCAAATCATAATGCCTTTTTTGATATTTTAGCCACCAGCGAAGTTCTCACCCATCTTCTTTTAAAAGTTCAAGAAAAGCAAGGGGAGCGTTTAGAGGCTATTGAGGCTTTTTATCCCTATATGGCTGAGTACAAGGAACGTCTTAATAAGGTAAAGGACTATCTTTTAGGTCATTCTCTGTCAGAAACTTTAGCTTACTTAATGAATGAATGTGAGTTTAAAGCCTATTATGATGCACAAGCCATTAAAGCCTTAAGAGAGCTTTACCGTATAGCTGAGGCTCTTTATGAAAAAGACTTATCCTTAAAGGACAATTATATTCAGCTCTTAACCTATGCTTCTCTTCATTACAGTGAACTGGAGCAGACGGCTTACTTTAAAAATCGCATTCCCATCATTACCGTTCATCAAGCCAAAGGCCTAGAATTTGACAAGGTTTATGTGGCAGGTTGTAATGAAAGAGTTTTTCCATCAGCGCGTAGTATCAGAGACAATCATTTGGAAGAAGAAAGACGGCTTTTTTATGTGGCCATGACAAGGCCTCGTCAGCAATTGATTTTAACCTATCATAATGAAGCCCCTCGTAGTTATTTTGTAGACACGATTGGGGAAAAGTATAAAGAGTACAAAAGATATAGTCAAGTGATAGAAAAACCATTATAATAAAGAAAAAAGACAACAGGATAATAAAGACCATAAGGGAGGATACCAATGAGTGAAGAGAAGGATTTTAAACTGGTTAAGATGCAAAAACAAAAAAGCATTGCCTTAATAGCCCATGATAGTCGTAAACAAGATATTATTGCATGGGTGAAGCAAAATAGAGAGAAGTTAAGTAAGCATTTTTTATGTGGAACAGGCACCACGGCTAGCCTATTAGCAGGAGCAACAGAGCTCCCTATTACAGCCTTTAATAGTGGGCCCTTAGGTGGCGACCAACAAGTGGGGTGTCGTATTGTAGAAGGCAATATTGACTTTATGATTTTCTTTTGGGACCCCTTGTCTTCACAGCCTCATGATCCTGATGTAAAGGCACTCTTACGTATTGCTGCCCTTTATGATATTCCAGTGGCTACCAATCAATCCACAGCAGATTTCTTAATTTCTTCACCTTTGATGGAGCAGGAATACAATCGAAAGATTATTGATTATGCCAAACGGATTCAACTGCGTACAAAGGCATTTAAAGCCCAACAAGAAGAATAGAACAAATGTGCGAAAACCCTCTCTTCGGTGAAAGAGAGGGTTTTTTAGACTATAAAAAGTGCCACGAGCAGCATCCTAGAATGAAGGGAAGTGTTCGTGGCACAATATGTTTATCGTGTTTATGTAGAAAGAACTTATTTAGGTTGTTTACCGATATAAGCTAAAATACCACCATCTACGTAAAGAATATGACCATTTACAAAGTCAGAAGCATCAGAAGCTAAGAAGACAGCTGGTCCCATAAGGTCTTCTGGTGTTCCCCAACGTGCAGCAGGTGTTTTAGAAATAATAAATTCATTGAAAGGAACCCCTGGTTGTCTAAGAGGAGCTGTTTGTGGTGTAGCAATATAACCAGGTCCAATACCATTACATTGAATATTAAATTCACCGTATTCAGAAGCAATGTTTTTAGTAAGCATTTTAAGGCCACCTTTAGCTGCTGCATAAGCGGCTACTGTTTCACGACCTAATTCACTCATCATAGAACAAATATTGATGATTTTACCATGACCTTTTTTGATCATTGAAGGGATAACGGCTTTAGACATAATGAAAGGTCCATTTAAATCGATATCAATGACTTGTCTAAAATCTTGAGCAGACATTTCTATCATAGGGATACGTTTGATAATCCCTGCATTGTTAACTAAAATATCAATAACGCCAACTTCTTTTTCAATTTGAGCAATTGTCGCATTGACTTGCTCTTCATTTGTTACATCACAGATATAACCATGAGCTTCTACACCAATTTCTTTATAAGCAGCAATACCTTTGTCTACTAATTCTTGGTTAATATCGTTAAAAACGATAGTTGCACCTGCTTTTGCAAAACCACTTGCAATAGCAAAACCAATACCATAAGCTGCACCTGTAACTAAAGCTATTTTTCCTTCAAGAGAAAAGTTATTTAAAAAACTCATTTTATATCCTCCTTATATTAAAAAGTAATAAGGTTTCATGACTTATTACTACTTGATAAATCTATTATAACATACACTATTTGCGATTAGTTGTCACATTGTACTTGAAATATGGTAAATATTGAACTAAATTAATAAGAGAAGAGTAGAGGAGGAGGAAAAGGAATGAAAGCATATGGGTCTTGTAAGGAAGCCATTGCAGCTTGCCTGAGTGACAAAAGATTTGCTATTGCCCAACTCTCTAGCCAAGAAAAAACATTAGATATGCATATTCATGATTGCTTTGAAGTGTATATTTCATTATCAGGGAACAAACGTTTTTTTATTGATCAGTGTACTTATGAAGTAAAAAAGGGCGATGTATTTGTCATTAACCAATATGAAAGTCATTATTTACGTAAGGATGAGTTAGAACCCAATGAACGTATTGTTCTTTCCATTGATCCTGATTTTTTAATGAGTTGTTCTTCAAAAGAGACGGATTTGTGTCAGTGTTTTACTCAAAGGGAAAGAGGCCGTGTGCATCATATGGGCACCACTCCCTATGAGTTGCAGTATATCCAAGCTTTAATCAATAAGCTTTTAATGGCAACAGGTTATGGGAGTGATATTATAGAAGAAGCTGTTTTTAGAGAGTTAATGGTCTTTATTAATCGGTTGTTTATGGAGCAATATCAAGAGGAAGCAATTTACCTTAAATACCCCAATAATGAACTGATTAATGATTTGCTAGATTATATTAATGAAAATATTACCCAGCCTTTTTCCATAGAAACTTTAGCAAAAGAGCTTTTTATTAGTAGTTCCTATGCATGTCGCTTATTTAAACGAGAAACAGGTACCACTATTAGTAAATACCTAACAGCTCGTCGCATCAGTATTGCCAAATCCATGTTAGCCAGTGGCTGCTCCGTTAAAGAAGCTTGTGAGGGAAGTGGCTTTAATGATTATGCTAATTTTATTAAAACCTTTAGCAAAATGGTAGGTATTTCACCAAAGAAATATAGCAAATGTAATTTATTACAAGATTAAAGATAAAAGAGATAAGGGAAGGGGTAAGTTAATGTTATCCATTACAACAGCAAAAATAATTAATAAGTTGCCCAATAAGTTGGTGAAATACATTTCTAAAAAAGTAGTTGATAGGTATATAAAGAAGTATGCCACCCTAAATATACAAGGAAGAGAAAATTTAAAGGGAATCAAGACCCCTACGCTTTTTATTTGCAATCATTTAAGTAACTCAGATGGATTAGTTTTAAATAAGGTTTTAAAAGACATTGATCCTACTTTTATAGCAGGTGTCAAGTTATCCAATAATGCCCTGACAAACATCGGAATGAATGTGGTAAAAACCACGCATATTACACCTAATACAGCAGATAAAGAAGGGATTAAGCGTATTATTAACCTTGTTAAGCAAGGAGAAAGTATAGTGATTTTCCCCGAAGGAACACGGAGCCGAGTAGGCAGCTTAATAGAAGCTAAGAAAGGTATTCTTCTTATAGGAAGGATGACAGGTGCTCCTATTGTGCCCATAGGATTATATGGAACAGGAAAATTATTGCCCATCAATAAAGACGGAAATATGGGGAATGAAACCTTTCATGATGCAGAGGTTCACATTCGTATTGGCAAACCCTTTGATTTCCCTAAGAGGGAAAAAGAACAAGATAAAAAAGAATATGAAGATTTTGCAACCACCTATATTATGAAAAAGATCGCTGAATTACTACCTGAGAATTATAGAGGGGTATACAAATAAACTAATTGAAGCCATTTCTAAAAATGATGAACCTTTTTAATAAGCTAGCTCTATCCTAAATGAAATGGAACTATATGGAAATCAAGAACTCCTTATAGAGGTAATAAGACTTTAGCTTTAATAATGAATCACTTCATAAGCATAATACATTTAAAAATGAGAATATATAATGACAAATAGAATGACAAATATAAAATAAGACATAAAGAATAAAAATAAAATACTAATAAATGAATTTAGCAGGTAACTTAGTAACAGCAGTACGAAAACCTTAAATAGTACGTACTGCTGTTACTTTTATAGCTTACATTTCGTAAAATTAGTGTTTCGCGAATAGTTTAAAATTAAAAGGCTTACTTCTCTTTTAGGGTTTTCTCTTATTAATATGTTTTCTAATCTTATGATTTATTATAAAAAAATAAGAAATAAAAGCCAGCTAAGGATTCTATTATCTTAACTGGCTTTTCAATAAAAAAATTAATAACAAAAATTTTTTAAAAGTTATGTGTGTTTTTTGACGCCTAAATGACTAAATTATAGTAAATGCATTATAGTGGGTATTTTCACTAAATATGCCACCCAATTGAGCGGCATTATTCTATTTCTAATATTTTAAGCTATATAC
>JAEZKI010000526.1 GCA_023415525.1 Bacillota bacterium
TGTATTCATTCTGCTGCCACCCAAATGAACACCTCCATCTCTTATGATGCTATTGTTTTTCATTTGGATATGCTTCGTAGTGCCAGTATAGATAGTGTCACCATGGACTTTATTACACCTCTTCTCAGTGGTGAATTAACAACGCCTATTTTACTTCATCCCAATGAACTTCACTATTCTTCTATTCTTCATACCATGATGGCTATTTCTGAAAGCTATCAAACAGGTAGCCCTGTTTATCAGCTTGAAATTAAAGCTGCCCTCTTCCAGCTTTTTGCCCTTCTCTATGGTCATGGCTTTATTCAAAAGTCTATAGTCTCTGAGACTGGGCATACTCAAAAAATTGAAAAGATTAAACTTGCCATCCAATACATCTTGGAACACTATAGTGAGGATCTCCCTATTCAAACCCTAGCAGATCTTTTGCAGTATAGTGAATATCACTTTATTCGTTTTTTTAAAGAACAAACAGGTTCTACCTGCATTCAATATATCAATACGATTCGTCTTCAAAAGGCTTGTGAGCTTCTTCTCTCTACAACTCTTTCTATTACAGAAATTGCCCTTGAAGTAGGTTTTCAAAATATCTCTTACTTCATTCGCACCTTTAAGACAAAATATAACTGTACACCTAATGCTTACCGCAAAAAATATACTTTAGCTTCTTCCAAATAAACCCTATAAAAGAATGTTAAAAGTTTAGCTGCCACTTATTTTAAGGTAATATTTTACTTACTTTAAGCCCTTAAACTTTACATGAAAGATTCATTTTTTACATATCCTGTATTTTATAATCCTCCAGACCTAATAAAAAGCGTTTCTCATTAAAAATCTATTTAATAAAGAAGGTATTACCATGTTTATTCCTAAACGCCTTATTTTTGAAAAAGATGTCTTAGATTATCCCATGGCAAGAAACATTTTAGAAACCTTTAGAAATCGTCCTGGCATTGAAATTATCCAACTCTCTTCTAATCGTATCAAAGAACATATTCCTGGCGAAGATCTCTACACCCAATTTCGTGAAGGCAAAAAAACCTTGGTAGTGGATACTAAAAAAAGCCTCAAATTTCAATCGTGTAAACCTTCTGCCAACTACCAACTTCCTTTAGTTTCAGGTTGCATGGGTCAGTGTGAATATTGCTATTTGAATACCAACCTAGGAGATAAGCCTTTTGTACGGGTTCATGCTAATGTGGATGAAATCTTTAAACAAGCTGAGCATTATATTGAAGAAAGGTTGCCTAAAGTCACCCTCTTTGAAGGTGCTGCTACCTCCGACCCTATTCCTGTTGAACCCTATACTCATTCCTTAGAGCGCGCTATTACATTGTTTGCCACAAACCCTCATGCTCGTTTTCGCTTTGTCACCAAATACAATGATGTGGATAGTTTGCAAACTCTCCCCCACCAAGGTCATACAGAAGCCCGTTTTAGTATTAATACAGATTTTGTGATTAATACTTACGAAAAAGGAACAGCCTCTAGAGATAAGCGCCTTGAAGCCAGTCTAAAAATGATAGGAGCTGGCTATCCCGTAGGCTTCCTTATTGCCCCTGTATTTATCTATCCCCATTGGAAAGAAGACTACCATGAGCTTCTAGAGCTCTTAAAAGTTCAGCTTCCTCAAAAACTGGATTTTCCCATTACCTTTGAGATAATTACTCATCGCTATACCCTCATAGCTAAAAATAGAATTCTTCAGGTCTTTCCAGAAACAACTCTCCCTATGACGGAAGAAGAAAGGCAGTTTAAATACGGCCAATTTGGCTATGGTAAATATGTTTATCCTAAAGAAACTATGGCAGAAATTAAAGATTTTTTTACCCATGAACTAAATAGCCTTTTTAACCATAAAGTAATTAAATATATTATCTAATATTTATTGTATAAATGGACATACTAAGCTTGCATAAAACAATTAAAGGAGTTAAACCATGAAAAAGAAACATCCCATGAGAGTAATCTTTACCTTAGCCCTTGTGCTAATCCTGAGTCAAGTATCTGTATTTGCCGCACCTCACTTAACTAGTCCAAGCACAACTACCCCAGCCGCACAGCAAGCTACTGGCAACAAAGATATTGTTGATATAGCTATGGGAGATAGTCGCTTTTCAACACTGGTAGCTGCACTTAAAGCAGCAGGACTTGTAGATACACTCAAAGGAGAAGGTCCTTTTACAGTATTTGCACCTACTAATGAAGCCTTTGCTAAACTTCCTGCTGGTACTCTAGACAATCTTCTAAAGCCAGAGAACAAGGAACAACTTGTTAAACTCCTTACCTATCATGTTCTTCCTGGTAAGGTTACCTCTAAAGACGCTGCTGCTCTTGCAGGCACACAGGTTAAAATGCTCAACAACGAGAAAGCTCGAATTGAAAGGCAAGATGGCTCTCTTTTTATTGCTGGAGCTAAAATCATTATGCCTGATATTATGGCTAAAAATGGTGTTGTTCATGTCATTGATACCGTTATAATGCCTTAATGACATTATTTCTCTTCTCAAAAAATCCTCCTTTATAAAGCTAAGGAGGATTTTTTACATTTCACTCTTTATTTCTCTAACTCTTTTATCGCCTTGACCTAAAAAGTTCTTCCATGGTGCTAATCC
>JAEZKI010000530.1 GCA_023415525.1 Bacillota bacterium
GCAAAGGAGACACTAAAGATGAGTTTAAGGGAAGAAGCGCTAAGAAAACATGAAGAGTGGCAAGGTAAATTACAAGTGACTGCCAAAGCAAAGGTAGATAGTAGTGAGGCTTTATCCATTGCCTATACGCCTGGAGTAGCAGAGCCTTGCAAAGAAATAGCAGCAGATAGAGAAAATGTATACAAATACACCATGAAGGGCAATACTGTAGCAGTTATATCTGATGGGACCGCTGTATTAGGTTTAGGGGACATAGGTCCAGAGGCAGCCATGCCTGTTATGGAAGGGAAAGCTGTTTTATTTAAAGAATTTGCCGATATTAATGCCATTCCTATTTGTATTGATACAAAGGATACTGAAGAAATTATAACCTTTGTTAAACAAATTGCACCTACCTTTGGAGGCATTAACCTGGAAGATATTGCAGCACCACGTTGCTTTGAGATTGAAGAACGCTTAAAGAAAGAACTTAATATTCCGGTCTTTCATGATGATCAACATGGTACAGCTATTGTTGTATTAGCAGGAATTATTAATGCACTTAAAGTAGCAGGGAAACAAAAAGAAACTGTTAAAGTGGTTGTAAATGGAGCAGGCTCAGCAGGTTTAGCCATTACAAAGCTTTTATTGGCCTATGGCTTTAAAGAAATAGTGGTAGTAGATAAACTAGGCATCTTGGAAGAATCCCAAGAATGGATGAATTGGGCACAAAAAGAAATGAGTGAAAGAACCAATAAACAGCACTTAATAGGAACCCTTAAGGATGCCCTCGTTAATGCAGATATTTTCATTGGCGTATCTGCTCCTAATATTGTTTCAAAAGAAATGATTGAAAGTATGAACGATAAGGCTATTGTTTTTGCTATGGCAAATCCTACTCCCGAAATTATGCCTAACTTAGCAAAAGAAGCAGGTGCATTGGTGGTAGGAACAGGACGTTCAGATTTCCCTAATCAAGTGAATAATGTACTTGTTTTTCCAGGGATTTTTAAAGGGGCACTTATGGCAAGGGCTACTCAGATTACAGAAGAGATGAAGTTAGCAGCAGCAGAGGGGATTGCCAGCATGATAGATGAGAAAGATTTAAACCCAGAAAACATACTTCCAAAGCCATTTGATCCAGGCATTGCAGACAAAGTAGCAAAGGCAGTTAGTGATTCAGTGAAGTAAAAGGAGGACAGAGACTTGAAAACCATTGTACTAACAGGAGGTGGCACAGCTGGTCATGTGACACCTAATATTGCCCTATTACCAAAGCTAAAAGAAGAGGGTTGGGACATACGTTATATAGGAAGCCATACAGGGATAGAAAAGCAGCTTATTACCAAAGAAAATATTCCTTATTATGGTATTGCATCAGGAAAACTCAGAAGATATATTTCCTTAGAAAATTTAAAAGACCCTTTTAAAGTGATTAAAGGTTATTTTGACGCTTATAAACTTTTAAAAGAATTAAAACCCAAAGTGGTATTTTCTAAAGGGGGATATGTGACGGTTCCTGTTGTGTTAGCTGCCAGTAGTTTAAAAATACCTGTTATTATACATGAGTCCGACATGACACCAGGATTGGCTAATAGGATTGCCATGCGAGTAGCAAAAAAAATCTGTGTAAACTTTGAAGAAACACTTCAATATGTAGGGAAAAAGGGTGTTTATACAGGTTCACCTATTCGTGAAGAGCTCTTTAAAGGGGATAGAGAAGAAGCTAAAAAGCTTTGTGGCTTCAAAGAAGAAAAGCCTACCCTCTTAATGATGGGAGGAAGTTTGGGGGCGAGAAGGTTAAATGAGGTATTGAGAGAGGCACTTAAAGAACTATTACCCAACTATAATGTGGTGCATATTTGTGGTAAAGGCAATAGTATAGCGGAGTTAGAAGGTTTAGAAGGTTATAAGCAATTTGAGTATGTGGATAAAGAGTTACCTCACCTTTTTGGTTTAGCAGATGTGATGCTTTCTAGAGCAGGAGCCAATAGTCTTGCTGAGATTGTAGCCCTTCATATTCCCAGTTTACTGATTCCCCTTTCTCAAAAAGCAAGTAGAGGAGACCAAATACTAAATGCACGTTCTATGAAAAATAAGGGCTATGCAGCAAGTATTGAACAAGAAGAATTGACACCTAGTAGGTTGGTTGAAGAAATTCATAAACTCTATAATCATAGGGAAAAATATAGAGAGGCCATGGAACAAGCTACAAAAGTTAAGAGCATTCACCGCGTTTTGCAAGTCATCAAAGAAAATGGTTAGGTCCTATGGTGATTCCCCTTTCAATGTAAAAAAGGGGAATTTCTATATGAAAAATAAAAAGCTACCACATATTACTAGATGAACCAATAAGGCATAAAAAGTTTTTGAAAGACAAAACCTATCAGGAAATGATACTTACTCTCTTCACTTGACACTGGATTCTTTTAATAATAAAATAAAAAGGTTGATAATTGAGAAATGATAAAACAAATTGGTTGAGGTGAAAAAAATGGCGACAAAATACATTTTTGTTACAGGAGGAGTTGTTTCAGGCTTAGGTAAAGGCATTACAGCTGCTTGTTTAGGAAGATTACTAAAAGCAAGAGGAAAAAAAGTTACGATTCAGAAGTTTGACCCTTACATTAATATTGACCCAGGGACAATGAGCCCTTACCAACATGGTGAAGTATTTGTTACCCATGATGGTTCTGAAACAGATTTAGACTTAGGACATTATGAGAGATTTATTGACGAAAAGTTAAACAAGTACAGTAATGTGACAACTGGTAAAATTTATTGGTCTGTTCTAAATAAAGAACGTAAAGGGGATTACTTAGGAGCAACTGTACAGGTTATTCCTCATATTACAAATATGATAAAAGATTGCGTGTATCGTGTAGGAAATACTGGGGAGACATCAGATATCGTTATTACAGAAATTGGTGGGACTGTAGGAGATATCGAAAGCTTACCTTTCTTAGAAGCCATTAGACAAGTATCTACAGAAGTAGGTAAAGAAAATGTCCTTTATATTCACGTAACACTAGTGCCTTATTTAAGTAAATCAGGTGAAATGAAAACAAAACCTACTCAACACTCTGTTAAAGAATTGCGTTCAATAGGTATTCAACCAGACATTATTGTATGTCGTACAGAACATCCTATATCTGATGACATGAAATATAAAATTGCATTATTCTGTAATGTAGATAAAGATTGTGTGGTTCAAAATTTAGATGCTGAAACTCTTTATCAAGTACCTCTTATGTTAGAAGAAGAAGGACTTGCTAAAATCGTATGTAGAAAACTACATATGGATGCTCTAGAGCCTGATTTAACAGAATGGAAAGCAATGATTGAGAAGGAAAGAAATAGAGATAAAGTAACTAAGATTGCTCTTGTAGGTAAATACGTAGAACTTCATGATGCTTACTTATCCATCGTAGAATCTCTTCACCATGCTGGTATTTATCATGGGACAGAAGTTGATATAGTATGGATTAATGCCGAAACAGTAACAGCTGATAAAGTCCATGAGCTATTAAGGGATGCAGATGGTATCCTAGTACCTGGTGGTTTTGGCGACCGAGGTGTAGAAGGTAAGATTGAAGCAGTACGTTATGCAAGAGAAAACAACATACCTTATTTTGGAATTTGCTTAGGAATGCAATGCGCCGTTATTGAGTTTGCTAGACATGTAGCAGGACTACAAGGAGCTCACAGCTCAGAACTTTTACCAACAACCAAATACCCTGTTATAGATATTATGCCAGACCAAAAAGATATAGAAGATATGGGTGGAACCATGAGATTAGGTGCTTACCCTTGTAAGCTAGAAAAAGGAACAAAAGCCTATGAAGCTTATAAAGAAGATTTGATTCAAGAAAGACATAGACATCGCTATGAATACAATAATCAATATAGAGAGCTTTTGACTTCAAAAGGACTTAAGATTACAGGAACATCACCAGATAACCGTTTAGTAGAGATTGTTGAGTTAGAAGACCATCCATGGTTTGTAGGGGTACAATTCCATCCAGAATTTTTATCAAGACCTAATAGACCTCATCCACTTTTCAAAGATTTTGTGGGAGCCGCCTTAAGGCTAAGTGAACAAAAATAAGAAAGTTAAACTCTTATACTTATCTTAATAGAAAAGTAGCTAGGACAAATAGGTCTTAGCTACTTTTTAGGTTTAAGCCTAGAAGAAAAGAGTAAAGACATAATAAAGATGTGTGAGGTTAACGAGAATATAGAGGCTTAATATGATAAAGATCAATAAATTACACCACTTTAGGTTAGGAACATCACCACTATCCAGATGTTTAAATAAGAAATAAATGAGGATAGCAGGGAAAAAAACTTTGATAGCAATACTAGGAAGAGCATTTTGAACGATAGACTGCATCAAGACATTGGCTTCAAAAAAAGCACCTGTTTTAAGTAGTGTAAAGGTAAAAAGAATATCAGTGCAGTTGAGGATGTAAATAAGCGTAAACTTACTTTTAATGGTATAAGGTGAAGAATCCTTTATAAATCTTAGCATGGAGCACCTCCTATTAAAGTATAGACGAAAAGGAGAGTGTTTAATCACAAGGGCTTGACAAGTGGTGAGTAAACTTTTAGACTTTTAATATAAAGATTTGAAAGTCAAAGTAATTAAGGAAGGTAAGAAAAAATGGAAGGATCAATTAAGATCATTAATGAGTTACTCGTTGAGTTATTTAATGATGTATTAACAATAGAAAAAACAGCTTTACAAAGTGGCCCCTTTAAAGATTTATCTATTACAGAGATGCATGTTCTAGAGGCCATAGGTTTGGGGCAAAAAACTATGACGGATGTAGCAGGTGAATTAGGTGTAACAGTAGGAACCCTAACCACGGCTATTAACCGTTTAGTAAAGAAAGAATATGTGATACGGACCCGTTCAGAAGAAGACCGACGCATTGTTTACGTTGCCCTTTCGAGAACCGGCAAGTTGGCCTATCGCATTCATGAAAAATTTCATCAAGATATGGTAAGGACTATGACGGCTAAGCTGTCTAATGACGATAATGAGGTACTTATTGCCTCTCTGAATAGGCTTAGTGCGTTTTTTAAAGAGCAATATCATCTGCATAAATAAACGAAAGTAGCCATGAAGGCATAGAAATAGCTGGAAAATACGTCTCTATTTAACAGGTAGTAGCATATGATAAGGATAGAGGGGGGATTTTATGTTTGGATTAAAGAAACAACTCATCAAAAGTTTTATTAAGCTGAGTGTCATTGAAAACAAACCCAATATCTTAAAGATAAGAATCAATAAACTAGAAGATATAGCACCTGAATATCGCATTTATAAAGGGGATATAATAGAGGCGATAAAGCTATTACAAGGGATAGAAGATGTAGCTGTTCATTTTGATGAAGGCACAATTACCATTGGTTATGATAGTCAGAAGCTCACTCCACAAACTATTTTTTACTGGCTACAGATTATTATTGATGTAGGTTTAGATCACTTTGAATTTATTGAGCAGTATGCAACAAAAGACATGGAACGAGTAAGAAATTATTTAAGGCCAATTTTAGAAGCCAAGGTACAGATGTATAATCGTTAGAGGTTGATAGTTGTAAAAGGAGCCGTTATGGCTTAATATATATAACAATAGACAAGTAAACTGGGAGGACATACAAATGATAGGAATTATAGGCGCAATGGAAGAGGAAGTTATTTCTCTTAAAAGAAAAGTTGAAGATATGAGTAAGCAAACAATTGCTGGCATGGACTTTTACACAGGTAAAATGCATGAAAAAGACGTTGTGATTGTGAGATGTGGAATTGGTAAAGTCAATGCCGCTGTGTGCACTCAAATATTAGTAGATAAATTTCAAACGAAGGCTATTATTAATACGGGTGTAGCAGGAGGTCTTTACCCTGATATTAATATTGGTGATATTGTGGTATCTAGTGATACAGTGGAACATGATATGGATGCTTCAGCTGTAGGTAATCCTAGAGGTGAGATTCCACGTATGAATAAAACTTATTTCGAAGCTGACCAAGTATTGGTAGACTGTGCTCAAAAGGCAGCTGAAGCTTTAAAGGGGAATCACAAAGTCTATGTAGGACGCATAGCCAGTGGAGATCAGTTTATCTCTAGCATCAAGGTAAAGGAAGATATCTATACTACTTTTACAGCTTACTGTGCAGAGATGGAAGGAGCAGCTATCGCTCATACTTGCTTCCTTAATCAAATTCCCTTTGTTATTATTCGTGCCATTTCAGATAAAGCAGATAGTAGTGCAGATGTAAACTTTGAGGAATTTGTAAATGTAGCTGCTAAAAATGCCAGTCGTATGATTGAGGCTATGATCAAAGAGATGGATTGTGCCCAATAAAGACAAACCAATAGATAAAATAGAGAGAAGGCCCTATTAAGGTAAATATACTTTAGTAGGGCCTTTAAAAGTGCAATATAATAAAAATAGTTGTAATTGAAAAAATATTCTTTTAATTATATAATATATATAATATGATACATATATTAGTAAATATAAGAAGTAACTGAGTAAAGTTTAAGTGAAGTATCTCCATAAAAGGTAGGGGGCTAAAATGAGAGGATTAAAGAAGATAGGGATTTCAATAGTATTAGAATAGTGAGGGGGAAATTAAGTGAAGTTTTTAAAAAAGAAGATATTCGTTTCGATTGTTCTTGTAATTTCATTAATGACACAAATACTGACAGTTTACGGGCAAAGCGTACCTTCAGAAGTAGATGGAAAGATTTACCGAGAAGTACCTGTAGTCTGTAATGGAGAGAAGCAAGAGCAGATAGTTTCTAAGTATTTAGAATGGAAAGATTCGAATAAAAAAGGATATGCTGTCTTAGATGTTAAGGGATATGCCTATCAAACGGGTAACGATGTAAAAATAGGTATGACAATAGGTTATCAGACGCCAGATGGTTATACCACTCCACCTGATTGGCTTGATCAAATAGAGACAATATCTAATACAACAGTTGAAAAGGTAATAAATGGAAATTATTGTATTAATTTTCAAGATATGATGCTTTGTGACAATGGAAATAAACTTTGGTTCTATTTACAAGGTGGTAAAGGAGGAAGTTTTAATCGTCAAAGTGCTAAAGATATTAAGTTAAGTCCTACTTCCCCTATACAGCCCGAACTCTTTTTAACTGCTCAAACAGAAGGGGATTATGTTGCATTAGATTGGTCTACGCAGAAGGGTATACCAACGTCAGCGATTTATAAAGTATATAGAAGAGAACAACAAAATAATAGTGCTTATAAAGGGATAACAGCCACGCAAGAGATGAATTATAAAGATACTGGGGAATTAGATATGACGGGGCCTACACGACCCAAACTCTTAAAAGTGGATGTCAGTAGCTACTTAAATAGTGCAGTAATTCAGCTGAGTGGTTCAACAGATGTAGGTACAGCTTATAGCTATATGGTAGAAGCACTTGTCAATAACAATGTAATATGTAACAGTAATGATGCAACAGTCAATGTTACTTCTGGCTTAGAAGGGTATATTGTTAAGTTATCTAATAATCCTAGCTTACTACTTAAAGCAGAGCGAGATAGCAATAAGAATATAATTGTTTCTACAAAGGCAACGGATTCAGCTCCTGTTTCAATTTATGGAAGTAACTTCTTAATGGATGGGACAGTGGATTTTAAGAAGGCTGTTTATATTTATGTGGCCGCAGTAGATAAAAGTGGTAACTTATCAGAGGTAACCAAGAGCTCACTTTTTGGGCTAGAGGGAAAGGAAATAAAGGTAAATGGTAGTGTTTGGGCAGAACTAAGTTGGACACAACCTACCTATTTACAGGGCTTTACCCTTATTAAAACCAATAAGGAAACCAAGCAAAAAGAAGAGATAGTGGACACATCAGGTAAGTACGAGGATAAATTAACTAAGGAAAAACCTAATGGAGCAACTCAAATAAATGCAAGCTATAGCGACGGTAAGGTCAGTGTTCAATTTACACCAGCTGAAGTGATAAAGAAAACCTTTGAGTATAGAGT
>JAEZKI010000016.1 GCA_023415525.1 Bacillota bacterium
TGTCACTCAGCTAATGACAATGGAAGAATTTACAGATCTAATTACTATTGCAGAAATGACACCAGGACCTATCTCTATTAATTCAGCTACCTTTGTAGGAATGCGTTTAGCAGGTCCATTAGGGGCAACGATTTGTACATTAGGCTGTATTATTGCTCCATTTATTATCTGTTTAACAATGGCGCATTTTTACTATAAATATCGTGATTTTAGTGGTGTTCAAAATGTATTGGGGGCTCTTCGTCCAGCCACAGTTGCACTTATTGGTTCAGCTGGCGCTTCTATTTTGATGTTAGCCCTATTTCAATCAGATTGGCAAAGTATTCAGCTTTCAGATTTTAGAGGGATTGAATTTGCTATATTTGGAGTATGCTTATTTTTACTTCGAAAGTATAAAGCCAATGCCATTTCAATTATTCTTGGAAGTGGTGTGGTTGGAACGATGATTTATGTTGTTAAAGATTTTATTCTCATGTAATCTTACCTATATAAGTGCATAAGTTTTATAAACTAAAAGTATTTTAGATGTTTTAATAGAAATAGCCTTTAAGGGAATAATCTCTTAAAGGTTATTTTTAGTTTAGGCGGAGAGGGATGAGGTAAGATTGTGTAACAAATTGATGCCCTAAACGACTCATAAATCCATGATGTATATTTCTTCAAGGATAACTGAAAACAACATCACTACTACAGACCTATCAAGGGAATATTTACAATGAAGTAGGTGGGTGCTACTATAAATTAAGACATTAAATAGATTAGAAAGGACAGTAAATATTAAAAAACATAATGAATGATAAGGCTAGGTGACATAGGAGAGAGAAAAATAAGAAGTTAAAAGGGGAGAGTGTGATGGAGAGACAATATATTGTTTCAGAGCGTGCACATTTTATGTGTCCTAATATGCATTTTGGAATACTTATAGGGATTTCGGCAGCATTTAATCTTGAAAAGGTATGTTTTTCATTAGAAGAAATGTCTAAAGCACATCCGTTTTTGAGAAGTGTCATTAAGTATGATGAAGATAGCACAAGGCTTTTTTATGATATTCGAGATCATTCAGAGATTACAATCTATGGAGGAAGACCCATACAAAGCATTTGGAGTGACTATAAAGCTATAGGGAATCAAGCGTGGAATGTATTTGAAAAAGGCTTGCTTAAGGTGTTTTTATATCCCCTCGAAGAAGGTTTTAAAATCCTTTTTGTGGCACACCATTTACTAGGAGATGGCCGTTCTTTATTAGAATTGGCAGGTGAGTTTGCAGATCTTTATGGTGAGGGAAAAGAGCCTACTTATGTAGAGGAAAGGTTAATTAGGGATATAGAAGATTTCCCTCCTCATAGCCAATTAAGTGGGATAAGTAAGCTTTTAGTTAATAGGCTGAATAAACAGTGGAAGAAGGAAGAAAGAAAGGTTGATTACGCTGACTATGCCAAGTTTGTAAGTAACTTTGCAAAGGAAAATCCAGTAGCTTATGCAACTTGTACCATGGATTATAGAGATGTTCTTCAGATGAAAGAACAATGTAAAGCCTATGGTCTATCCTTCAATGACTATCTTATGGCCAAAATATTTAGGAGCATGAAGACGCAGAAAATTATAATAGCAGTAGATATACGTTCGCAGCTTAAGTGCTATAGAAAAGGGGCATTAGGTAACTATGCAACAGCAATGGGCATCGTATGCAAAGGAAAGAGTAAGGACGTTCTAGAAAAAGCAAAAGAAGTCCATAAGCAAGTTATGCTGCATAGAAAAAACATGCAAAAGTGGATGTTAGTATTAGCGTGTTATTTAGAGATGGATAGGGATTTAATAGATGCTGTAGCTATTTCAACCCTTGGGGATTTTAGTAGTAAGGCAGCTAATTTTGTTGGAACCAATATGTTTGGTTATAAGAAAAGAGAAGGGATAAGTATAACCAATCTAGGGAGTGTAGATAATCTTCATATGAGTGATGCCCTATTTATTCCACCAGCCTCACCAGCTAACATTCAAACAATTGGAGCTTTGACAGTTAATAATCACCTCCAGTTATGTAGTAGCTACTATGAAAAGGCTATTTCAGCTGAAGAAGTAGAGACTCAGCTTAGTCTACTATTGTAAGAGATAGATTACAAAAGGTTATAAGTTGGTTAAGAAGGTGGTATAGGATAGGGGAAAAGTAAGGAAGTATCACATCGTACACATTAGCATCAATGGAGGCTATTTCAAAAAACAAATGCAAGGAATGGTTATGTATGTAGCATTCTATGTTGCAATATATATCCTATTTATTAACCCTGTTTATGGACCAATAAGAAAGTCACTTTATTCATCATCTTTAGGTAATAGCGAGTATAACCAGTCAAAGTTATCTACAACAGTTGCCCCGTAGATCGAATCTGTTTGTTCATCAATGCCTAATTCTAAATAGTATGGGGTATCATTTTCAGAGGTGAGTTCCCAATAATAGAAGATATCTGCTGCATTCGGTTCTCCAAACCGATCTACAAATTGGCTGTAACAACTTGAGCTTTGAAGAAAAGCCTTCACTTCTGATTCATTTAGAGCCTTTGCAGTAGGTGCATATTTATAAGGAAAACTGTTAATGACTCGAATTTCGCAATCAAGTGGGTAATGCATATATATCGAAAGTCCATTGTCAGTAGAGATATCTGTATCCTCACTATACATCTCGGCACAATAATCGTTGTCAGAATAGAAATTGATTCTTGTAATACCGATCTGGTCTTCGTCCACATCGTTCTCATACATCAGATCGAAAAGACAGAAAAAGTATTTGCCATTCGAAGCCACTGCGAATCTAGAGCCAACTGAAGAAGTATGCTTGCCGTGGGAATTTGAGTAACTACCTGCCACCATGCTTCCATCTCGCCCACAGACATCCGTTGGGCCAGGATAGGCTTCCATTAATCGGTCAATCTGTATATCAAGGTCGCTATCAGTAGCTTGAACACTGGGTGAGAACATTTCATGTAGTGCATCTTTGTCACCGGCATCTAAGGCCACAAAAAAGTTATCTACTGCTTCGTTGTAAAGACGTGCCTCCTTACTAGTATAAGGCTCACCTGTTACGATACTTTCAGCATAGAACAATAAATTCTCAGTCAACGTACATCCTGTAAAAATCAAACATAAAGAGGTTAATAAATACACTTTAAAGAGAGTTTTAACTATTTTATGTATTTTCATTGCCTTTTCCTTTCACTTATTTGCAACATAAACTTCTATGTTAACTGGAATTTGTGATACTTGCAATCTGCTCTTTGTATAAATCCATTTTTGACACTAAATGAAAGAATACTTTTCACTAGTAGCATCTCTAATGCAATAACTTTATCATACCATCATCCAACTAACAACAAGTAATTTATAAGGGTTTTAGTGAAAAACAAGATATGAAAAACAATAATAGAGGTAAGACATTGATACAAAAGAATAAATAATTTGTATATTATTAATAATAAAAAAATAAAAATTAGAGGTTTATGGAAAGAGAAATAGAGGATATATTCTTTCCAAGGCAGAAATATTTTAATGAAAAAACAGAAAAGTAGAAAATACGACAAAAAAATGTTAAAATTATAATAAAACTTACAAGAAAGTAGTGATATTATGATATTTAATAAAAACAAGAGATGCTCTGAAATGGAATGTGTTATGGAATATGTAGAAAACACTATGCAGGGGAAAGAATCATCATGCCCTAAAAGTAACTATGGTATACATAGTAAGGTTATCGAAAAATTTCAGATATTATTAAATAACGAAAAGAAAATGTCTGTAGCAGCAAAGGAGGTATTACAAGTATCAAGCTCAGTAAGTGCCTTTGATGTTGAAATGGGGTATATTTCAAAAGAATTGATGGATTTTGCTGGGGAAATGCAACAGGTAAGTGAATCCAATTTATCGATTATAGAAGAAACAAATGCAACTATGAATGAAGTAACAGATACTATAGATGCAACAGCAAATACATTAGATAATGTAAAAACAAAATCTGAAGAGTTTGCTCAGAAAAATAATGAGAGTATAAATCTATTACAAGAGGTAGGCCAGTTAAAAGAGAATGTTATTGATGATACCCATACGATGAATAAAAAAATTGAGCAATTAGTAGAGCTTGCCACTGAAGTAGGGAAGATTGTAGAGAGTGTTGAAGCTATTGCAAATCAAACAAACTTATTAGCTCTAAATGCAGCTATTGAGGCAGCTCGGGCAGGAGAACAAGGCAGAGGATTTTCTGTAGTAGCAGATGAAGTACGTAATCTTGCAGATGATACAAAGAGGAACTTAGAGGGGATGAGGGCCTTTGTTGAGAAAATCTATATGGCGGCTAATGAAGGTAAAGAAAGTATGGGACGAGCCATTTGCTCTACCAATCAAATGAGTGACAAAATCGATTTGGTATCAGAGACTATTGATGCAAATGTAGAAATGTTACAAGGGCTTGTTGTAAATATTAATCAAATTAATGATGCTATGCATGGGGTTAAGAACTCAGCATCAGAGATTAATAAAGCTATGGAAGTTTCCAGTAAGGATGCCCAAAGGTTAAGTGAGATGACACAAGATATTCATCTCGATGCTGTTAAGAGTGTGGAATATGCAAAAAATATAGCAGCCATTGACCACCGCTTATCTGCCGTGGTTACGGATTTATATGATGGCCTAAATTTAGGAAAACATGCTGTAAAAAATGAAGAAATATTAGAAGTTATTGAAAAAGCATTACAAGCACATCTCAAGTGGTTAAGTACCATAAAGGAAATGGTAGACAAGATGGAAATTCAACCTTTACAAACAGATTCTAGTAAATGTGCCTTTGGACATTTTTATTACGCTATGCATGTAAAACATCCTAGAATTGTGGATTTATGGAATGAAGTAGGAGAGCTTCATCATACTTTTCATCTTAAGGGAGACGACATTATAAAATACATAAAAGACAACAAGCAGAATGAAGCTATGGCAGCATATGAGAAGGCTAAGAATATATCCTCAGACATGATAGAAAAATTGAAAAAAGTTGAAACGAATATTGAAGATATGAGCAAACAAGGCATCAATGTATTTGAGCAAAAGTAAGCCAAAAGAGCTAATCCCTTTTGATAGGTGAGCACCTCAGGCTTACTTAGATCATTGATTAATTTAATCCTTGAATACATAGATATCCAAAGGGCACACAGGAGTGGGGCTATAAGCTACCTTTCCAGTGGGCCCTTTCTTCATATATAAAATAGAGGGATTTAGTAAAAGGATTAGAGAAGGGGTCTTGCATAAAAAGCGTTTTTGCCCAATGTTTTCATAGGTTTTTTCTGATAGATACTTCCCATAATGCGATAGAGTAACGCTGGTAGAGCAGGCTTTGCATTGAGTTCCCAGATAGCAGGAGGGAAAGAGGTATTCTGACTCAGACTTTTGGCTATAAGGTCTAAAGAGGTATCAAGATTAGCAAAGAGTTTACCTAAATCTTCTCCTTCTATAAGGGGACCAGGTGAAATAGTGATCCCACCCAACCAAGAAAAGCTCATAGCTTCTGAAAAAAGCTTACAGGTATTCAGATGGGTCTTACCTTGCTTTAAATCAGCAAATCCCATAGAGGTAAGGACGAAGAATTGTTTGCTTTTTGAAGTGAAGAACTCCTTGTGTTTAGTAGCTAATTCAAAAAATTGAAGGACGGTACTAGAGACACTATTTCCATATACAGGGGAAATCAGAATAAGGGTGTCTGCTACAGCTACTTTTTCTAGGAGCGTTGTTTCATTATGTAATTCCTTAAAGAGAAAGAGCTTTGAAAAAGTTTGATGATAGGAAGCCAGTTTCTTTTCAAGATTTTTTGAGATGATATTGGAAGTACTATTTTCAGATTTGGGACTGCCTATGAGAATGACTATATGACCAGTCATGTGTATTCCTCCTTTTAACATTAAAAATGGATGGTTTCTAAATCAGCTAGCTTGTGAAGAACTTGTACATCATGATGTTTGCTTTGTAAGGCAAGGCTACAATTTAAAAAAGTCTCTTTTAAATTGACAATTCCCTCAGGAGAGGTACCCTGACAGAGACCTAGGAACTTAACGTCAGGATATTTAGCATATCTAGGAGCCATATCATTGATTGTAAGCTTTTGATAGGGCATAAATAAAGGCTGCGTTCGATCAATAAAAGCTTTAGTACGGGAATTACAAGTACCAAATAGAATAGGTGTCATAATCAAGGCTAAGTCACTGGCAAGGTATTCTTTGAGGACTTCATTAAGTCCATCATTAAGGCTGCAGAAGCCAGGTTTTTTAGTTTGACAGCAATCACAACTGATACAGGGCTTTAGAGATAAGTCACTTAGATTTTTTAATAAGTAAGTATGCCCTTTTTGAGTAAGGACTTCGCTAAGTTTTTGGATGGTTTGAAGGCCAAATGAATAGTCTTTGTCACATCCATTAATGAATAGGATTTTCAAATCAATCTCCTCCTTAATTGAGATAGATGAATAGATAAGAAGTAGTATAGGACGTTCCTGAAGCCATGAAATTAATGAGTCAATAGAGCTTCTAGCATATGGGCACATTCATTCATGTATTCTTCTTTGTGAATGATAGGATGTTCTTTATAGAGAAGCTCATGGCATAAGTTATCAACGGTATTGAGTAGAAGAAATATTTTTTCATTCTCATTTTTTAGATAGGCATGATGCTTTTTAAGATAGGTTGCAAAGAGTTGGAGTATTTCTGGATTTTCATAAGAACTTGTAATTCCAACAATGGAACGATTGGAATAACTCATTGCCATAACTTCTTGATGAAAGCCTTTAGAATGGGTATGAGCCTCCATGAAAATAGCTATAAGTTGTTTCATCAAAGTAAGTAAGTCACTGCCTACAGGTAAGGCCATTAGTTGATCATAGATAAGCTGGGTCATTTCTTGGTTATGCATTTTAAGAACATCCATAAAGATGTCTTGTTTATCTGCAAAGTAATCATACAGGCAACCTGTAGATAAGTTAGCTTCTTTGGCAATCTGAGCAGTATTGATATTGTGGTAGCCTTTTTCATTAAAAAGCTTATAAGCAGCTTTTATAATTTGATTTTTCTTTTCAATGGATCGCTTTTGTTTTGGAATGCGAATTTCTCTTTTCATAATCATCACCTATCCTCATTTTAGTGTTAAAAAATAAAAAGTCAATAGAATCCGAAATAAATTTCGTATTTTAGTTTTTCTATGTAATAAGGTATTAAAGAACACTTTTATAATTAACTTAATAGTTAGTAGCTTTTAGGTGGAGAGAGGCTAATACCTAGTAAGCAATAACGGAATAGCTAAAGCATAAAGTGGAATAATACAACTGGAGTAATGGAAAAAGGTTAAAACAAGGTATAAAACCTAAGGAGATTGAGAGTAGAAGAGTCAAGAGAGTGGGAATAGGCAAATAAAAAAGGGCTATTGGAGAATATCCAATAGCCTGATTGTGATGATAAGTCATGGAACAAATACTTAGAGAAACTAGGATATAAAAGTGTGACCAAGAGATAGGAGTTAATACATTTATAGTTCAATACGTTCTGGGAATGCCTCTTTTCTCATAATCCCCCACATTTTATCAATGTAAGACAAGGTATAAAAGTTTTCATAATAGTGATAGTAAAATGCACCTTTCAGTGTCATACGATAATTACCATCCTTTTTTGTAACAAATCCTAACAGTTCAGCCATACGGAGTTCGAGTCCATACATTTGTTTAAGGGAAACACCAAAGAGCTTTTCAAAATCCTTAGATTTTATTTCGGTACTGTACGCCGTCCAGAACAGGTAATATACCATTCTCTGACGTAGAGAAAAACGAATTGTCAACGAAGTAGGTAGTTTGCCACAATCAATTCGCTTACAGTATTCATCAATAGAAAAGGTATTAATTTTAAATTGTTCCTTCAAAAGCGTAGTTGCCGAGCAACCAAAGCCCAGAAAATGATCTCGCGTCATAGAGGAATAGTTTGCCTGTTTTTCACTGGAAAATGTCCAAATTGAACTGCGAACATACCCCTTGCTTAAACAATACGCTGTAATGCCATCTAACAGTACGCGCTTTTCTTTTTTAGGCATTGCCACAACACTACTTGATGTAAAAGTAAAATCAATGAAAGGGTAGATCGCTATATGATTTGCGCCACATGCAAAGGCACTATCAATATCCGCTTTCAAATCTTCGAAAGTCTGGGTGGGAAGTGCGAAGATAAAATCCATAGATACTGTTTCAAAAGGCACTTGTGACAAAACTTGTACCATGGCGGTAGCATCAACAGAGCTTCGCCCTAAAATACTTTGATATTTTTCTTGAAACGACTGAATACCAATACTGATTTTTGTT
>JAEZKI010000155.1 GCA_023415525.1 Bacillota bacterium
ATGGAGCAGAAAGTAGCAGTTATTACAGGGGCCTCTTCTGGAATTGGTAAGGAGACGGTTTATGAACTTATTGGGCGTGGTTTCAAAGTTTATGGTGGAGCAAGAAGAATGGAATGTATGGAGGAAATAAAGAAAGCAGGAGCTTACATATTAACTCTTGATGTCACAAAAGAAGAATCAAGGGTTGCTTTTATTAATGAGATTCTAGCTCAAGAAGGACGAATCGATGTACTTATCAATAATGCAGGCTATGGTTCTTGTGGTAGTATAGAGGATATTCCCTTTGAAGAGGTGAGAAATCAGTTTGAGGTCAATGTATTTGGACTAGGACGTATGATTCAGTTGGTTCTGCCAATCATGAGAAAGCAAGGAAGAGGTAAAATCGTAAACATTTCATCCATGGGTGGACGTTGTACAACACCTTTTGGAGGTTGGTACCATTCCACTAAATATGCAGTAGAAGCTCTGAGTGAGGCATTACGTATGGAGACACTGCCCTTTGGCATTGATACCATTCTTATTGAACCAGGCATGATTCAAACGAATTGGGGTGTGATAGCTGGGAAAAACATTCGTACCTCTTCTAAAGGCGGTGCTTATGAAAAGAGAGGGGAGGCTGTGGCAAGTTTTTATGAAAAGTGTTATGGAGACGAAAAGCACAGCTTAACAGAACCTAAGTATATTGCCAAGGTTATTGGAAAGGCTATTACTACAAAGCGTCCTAAAATGAGATACCTTGTAGGAAAATATGCTAAGTTATTTATTTTTCTGAAAGGTATTCTTTCAGATAAGTTATTTCAGAAAATGGAAATGCTGCTAATACAAGTCATTCAAAAGCAAGGGACCTTGTAGGATAATATGCTATTTATCTTTCTAAAGGGCATCCTTCCTGATAACTTATTTCAGAAAGCCACCAGTAGTAGCATGGGATAATATGAAAATAAATAAATTAAAAATAAGTGTGGCTATTGGGTCATGCTTATTTTTTATGATAAGCTAGGGAGAGAACCTATAAGTTGGAGTGATTTAATGGGGACTAGGCTTTACAGTGGACATAGGCCATGAATAGGTTTATCATAACCTAAAGTGATCATTGGAAGGAGATTAGGATGAAGGTTACATTTAGATTTTTATCTCTCTTTAGGTGCAGAGCCTATGAAGGATTGGACTGTTTATCGGCTAGCTGGAGAGACTTTGCAGAATATGTGAAGAGCCCCATCATCTCATAAAGCTTAAAGCCTTAATGTTAAACTTTAATAGACAAGGGCTAATAGGAACTTATAAAGGATAGAGTATATTATTTATTTAGGAGATGGAAAGAATGGGAAAAGCACTTTCAGAAATGAGCCTAGAAGAATTATGGCAATTGTTCCCCATTATTTTAACGGCACATAAGGAAGAGTGGAAAAGCTGGTATAAGGAGGAAGAAAGGTTATTGGCTACTTTATTACCACCTCAGGCTATTAATCGCATGAGTCATATTGGAAGCACTTCTATTCCTAATATATGGGCTAAGCCTACCATTGATATTTTGGTAGAGCTCGTAAAGGAATGGGATATGAGTGAGGTAAAAGAAAGGCTCCTCCAACAGGGTTATACCTGTATGAGTCAGGAGGAAAATAGGATTTCTTTTAATAAGGGCTACACAGAAAAGGGTTTTGCAGAAAAGGTCTATCATTTGCACCTAAGGTATGCAGGAGATCATAATGAACTCTTTTTTAGGGATTACCTCCTAGACCATCCGGGTAAGGCTAAAGAATATGAAAATCTAAAGCTTAGCTTATGGAAAACCTATGAACATAATAGAGAGGGGTATACCCATTCCAAGACAGATTTTATAGTAGACTGCACCCAAAAAGCCAAGGAGCTTTATAAGGAGCGTTATCATTAAGTAGCAGTTCTTTAATGGATAAAGCTAGAATGAAAACCAATAAGGTATATAATAGGAAGTAGATAAGAAACGCGATACAGCATCAAATAAAACAAAGGAGATTTATGACATGGAAAGTTTGATTAGCAGAGAAGAAGCATTAACACTCTTACAAAAATATAATAAGGAGCCCTTTCATGTTTATCATGGTCTAACCGTTGAAGAGACTATGCGTTGGTTTGCCAAGGAATTAGGTTATGCGTTAGATGAAGAGTATTGGGGAATAGTTGGCTTATTACATGATATTGATTTTGAATACTATCCAGAGGAGCATTGCATCAAGGCACCAGAGTTGCTTCGTGAAGGAGGCTGTGGAGAGGATATGATTTATTCTATTTGTAGTCATGGCTATAAAATTTGTTGCCAAGTAGAGCCTAAGCATGAGATGGAAAAGGTACTTTATGCCGTAGATGAATTAACAGGATTAATAGGGGCAGCTGCCAAAATGCGTCCTTCTAAAAGTGTGAGTGATATGGAAGTAAAAAGCCTTAAAAAGAAATTTAAAGATAAGCATTTTGCAGCAGGTTGCTCACGAGATATCATTACAGATGGTTCAAAAATGTTGGGCTGGGAGCTAGATACGGTGTTTGAAAAAACACTACTTGCTATGCAAGCCTGTGAGGAAA
>JAEZKI010000178.1 GCA_023415525.1 Bacillota bacterium
CCTGTTACTGATGAGGCTAAGAAATTCGTGGAAGAATACAAAAAAGAGTATCCTGATAGGGAAAGCGTTGCAGCCGTATCTGCTTTAGGGTATGATGCTTACCTCTTAATTTTAGATGCTATTGAGAGAGCAGGTTCAGTAGATTCAATAGCAATCCGTGATGCCATTGCTTCTACAAAAGATTTTGAAGGGGTAACAGGCTCTATAAGTATTAATGACCAAGGTGATGCTGACAAAAATGCAGCTGTGATTAAAACAGTAAAAGATGGCAAATTCGTTTATCTTGATACTGTAGTTATAGAGTAATATTTTTGTAAGAAAACCCTCACCTAGAAGATAATCATGGTGAGGGTTAATTTTAGCCTGAACAGCTTAGAAAAGGAGGATGAAAATGGATTTACAGACGTTTATGCAACATTTAGCAAATGGGATATCAGTAGGAAGTTTATATGCCCTTATAGCTATTGGTTACACCATGGTCTACGGTATTTTAAGACTGATTAATTTCGCACATGGTGATATCTTTATGATGGCGGCATATTTTGCCTTCTTTGGCGTAGCTGTTTTTAACTTGCCTTGGTATGTAGCCTTTTTACTTGTTATTGGTATAACGGTTATACTGGGAGCAGGAATAGAGAGGGTGGCCTATAAGCCATTAAGAAATGCTCCTAAGACTTCCCTACTCATTTCAGCAATTGGTGTTTCTTTCTTATTAGAAAATCTTGCAACCTTCTTATTTTCGGGAAAACCTAAAGCTTTTCCTGACTTTCCAAGTATGACAAAAGTATTAGTAATCAATGGGGTATCTATACAAGTCCTAACACTTGTTGTTCCTATTATTGCCTTAGTCCTTCTTTTTATACTTCTCTTTATTATTAATCATACCAAGCTGGGAATGGCGATGCGTGCTGTATCTAAGGATTATGAGATCGCTCAAGTCATGGGAATAAAGATTAATAATATTATTGCCTACACCTTTGGAATTGGTTCGGGTTTAGCAGCTATTGGTGCTATTTTATGGGGGATGAAATATCCACAAGTATCACCTCTTATGGGGGTTATGCCAGGACTTAAATGTTTTATTGCTGCTGTAATTGGTGGCATTGGAAATATAAAGGGCGCTGTAGTTGGTGGCTTTATTTTAGGTCTTGCAGAAGTACTCTTAGTAGCTGCTTTCAGTGGCTTAACTGGCTATAGAGATGCCATTGCCTTTATACTTCTTATCATTATTCTTCTAGTACGTCCTACTGGTTTACTAGGAGAAAAGACAGCGGAGAAGGTGTAAATATGAAAAAAACAATAAAAACAACTTATCAACTTCCTTCAAAAACAAAATGGATTCTCAATATAGGCGCCATGATTTTATTAATAGCTTTTATATTTTTAGCCAATGAAATGTTTGATAGTTACATAAGACGTATTTTGAATTTATGTGCTATTTATACGATTCTAGGATTATCTATGAATCTCATTAATGGTTTTACAGGCCTTTTTTCATTAGGGCAAGCAGGTTTTATGGCTATCGGGGCCTATGCTGTAGCTATTTTTACAGTCCCTATAGAAGCTAGGGGAACTATTTTCTACTTAGTACCTATGAATCCTGCTATTAGTAATATTCAACTTCCTTTTGTGGTAGCTCTTTTGCTAGGAGGGATTTTAGCTGCTGTTGTAGCCTTTCTAATTGGAGCCCCTGTTTTAAGGCTCAGAGGAGATTATTTAGCCATTGCTACCTTAGGGTTCTCAGAGATTATACGGATTATTTTTACCAATACCCAAACCATTACCAATGGTGCACTAGGGATTAAAAATATCCCTACTATAAAAAATTTATGGTGGACATGGGGAATTGCTATTCTTGTTATTGGATTTATGGTGTTGTTAATCCGCTCCAGTTATGGAAGGGCTTTTAAGGCTATACGTGAGGATGAAATTGCAGCAGAAGCCATGGGAATAGGCCTTTTTAAACATAAAGTCATATCTTTTATGATAAGTGCTTTTATGGCAGGTATTGGTGGAGGATTATTTGCAGCACTTTTAGGGACAGTAGATCCCAAACAGTTTTATTTTACATTGACCTATAATTTCCTTTTAATCATTGTACTTGGGGGAATGGGAAGTATTTCAGGAACCATTATTTCTGCCTTTATTGTAACAGCAGGTTTGGAGTGGTTAAGATTTTTAGATGAGCCTTTAAGTATAGCAGGTGTTTCCATACCTATTTTTAGACCAGGTCTTCGTATGGTGGTATTCTCCTTACTATTAATGGGTATTGTTCTCTTCTATCGTAATGGGCTGATGGGACAAACAGAATTAAGTTGGGAGAGAATCATTGGATTTTTCAAGAGGTTGGGAAACAAAAAAGAAAAAAATCAAGTTGGAGGTGATTTAAGTGAATAATGTACTTCAACTCGATGATGTGGTTATGCGTTTTGGTGGGGTAACAGCTGTTAATGAATTGACTTTAAAAGTAAATAAAGATCAGATTGTAGCCCTTATTGGTCCTAATGGAGCAGGAAAAACAACAGCTTTTAATGTAGTAACAGGTGTATACACGCCTACAGCAGGAAAAGTTCTCTTTAATGGAAAAGATATTACCGCTCTAAAACCCCATAAAATTACACAACTAGGTATTGCACGTACCTTCCAAAATATCCGTCTCTTTAAACAATTATCGGTTATGGATAATGTCCTTATTGCCAAGCATCTTCATTTGAAAAATAGTCTTTTTAGCACCGTGCTTCATTTGCCTTGGGCTAGAAAAGAAGAGAAGCAAATGCGCAAAGAATGTGAGGAGCTATTAGATAAGGTAGGACTTATTGAGTTAAAGAACGAAATTGCTAGCTCCCTTCCTTATGGTCAACAGCGTCATTTGGAAATTGCTAGGGCCTTAGCCACGGAGCCACAGCTTTTACTTTTAGATGAGCCAGCAGCCGGAATGAATCCTCAAGAAACCATGGAACTAACAGCTTTTATAAAAAGTGTGAAAGAAGATTTTAATATGACAGTTTTTATGATTGAACACCATATGGATCTTGTTATGGAGATTTCTGATGATATTTATGTACTGGACTTTGGTGAACTCATTGCCCATGGCACACCAGACC
>JAEZKI010000199.1 GCA_023415525.1 Bacillota bacterium
CATAAATACTTTCATCTATTTTGCCTTTTCCTTTCATAGGTTCTAAGCCTAGGAGTAAGTTTTCATAAACGGTGAGCTGTGGGAAGATCTCACGCCCCTGAGGTACGTAACCAATTCCCATCCTAGCTCTTTCATAAGGTGTTTTCTTAATAAGTTCTTGTTGATCTAAAAGGATGGAGCCAGTAGGCGTATCTATAAGCCCCATGATACTGCGAAGAAGAGTACTTTTACCTACACCATTTCTTCCTACAAGACAAGTAATCTTCCCCAGTGGAGCAGTTAGATCTATACCCTGTAATACTAAACCTTCACCATAAGTTGCAGTTAAATGATTTATTTTAAGCACCCACATCACCTCCTCTACCCAGATAAACATCTATCACCTTTTGGTTATTCTCCACATCCGTCATCTTACCTTCATCTAAAATGGCGCCTTCATGTAAAACAGTAACATCCGTTGAGCAAGCCCTTACAAATTCCATGTCATGTTCAACAATTACCACCGTACATTCTTTGGAAATGCGTTTAATGAGTTCACTGGTTTTCTCAGTTTCTTTGCGTCCCATACCAGCCACAGGTTCATCTAGGAGCATAAGCTTGGGTTCTGATACAAAGAGCATACCGATTTCTAACCATTGCTTTTGTCCATGAGAAAGTCTTGTAGGTAAATAGTAACGTAAATCATATAAACCAATTTCTTGTAAAGTTTCTTGAATCCGTTCGTATTTTTCTTTTGAGAGTTTCCCAAAAATGGAGGAGTAGAGGGAGTGTTTTTTCATAGCTGCTAGCTCCATATTTTCTTGAATGGTAATGCCTGGGAAGATAGAGGGGGTTTGAAATTTCCTACCGATTCCTAGTTGCACGATTTCATGTTCACTCATTTTGCAAAGGTCTTGATTTTGAGTGACTTGACGAAAAAGGACTTGCCCCTCTGAAGGATGGGTACGCCCACAAATAACATCTAGGAGAGTGGTCTTTCCAGCACCATTAGGTCCTATAAAAAAGCGAATTTCATTTTCATGGATGGCTGTATTGACATTTTTGATAGCTTTAAACCCATCAAAAGTAACCGTTATATTATCTAAAGTTAAAATAGGTTTCATTGTTTATACCTCCTCCTTTAGGGTAGTGGCTTTAATAGATCCCTCTTTTTGGGTTTCTATTTTAAGTTTTCTTTTTCTAAGGTGTTCTTTAAAGGTATGGATGGCACCAGCTAGACCATTAGGCATATAGAGCATGACAAGTATAAAAATAACACCGATAAAGTAAGACCAGATTTCAGGAAAGTTTTCACTCACCAATGTTTTAGAAGCATTTACAAGGAGTGCCCCTAGAATAGCTCCCACTAGGGTTCCTTTACCACCAATAGCTACCCAAATAATCATTTCAATAGAAGAAGTGACACTCATTTCATTAGGTGATATAATGCCGACTTGTGGAACATATAGGGCACCTGCAATACCAGCAAGTGCGGCAGATAAGCAGTAAATAAATACTTTATAGCTCGTCGGATTATAACCAGAAAAACGCACACGATTTTCTCCATCGCGTATAGCAATTAGTACTTTTCCTATACGTCTATTAATCAGAAATTGACAAAGTAAATAGGCAAGAATTAAAAAAAGTAAGCTGGTATAGTAAATGCCGAGTTTGGTTTGAGAGTTAACGATATTAAAGCCAAAAATGGTGCTGAAATGAGTTAAGCCGTTAGACCCTCCTGTATAAGCTTGTTGCCCTACTAACAAAACCGTTGCAATAATGGCAATAGCCTGTGAAAGAATAGAAAAGTATACACCTTTTATACGATTTTTAAAGGTGAGAAAACCTATTATAAGGGCAAGTAAAGTAGGTGCTAAAATAACCATGATAAGAGCAAAACCAGGTTGGGCAAAGGGCTTCCAAAAGTTGGGGAGACTTTCAAGACCACTCCATTTCATAAAGTCAACTAATTTGCCTCCAGAACCTTCTAGTTTAAGATACATAGCCATACAATAAGCACCGAGTCCAAAAAAGACACCGTGTCCAAGACTTAATATACCTGTATAGCCCCAAAGCATATCTAAACCAAGAGCAATAATCCCGTAACAAATGAATTTACCTAATAGGTTGGTGCGAAAATCAGATAAAAAGAAAGGTGCCATAGCTAGAAAAATAAAAGTCAGTGTAATCATTATTTTTTTCCACGGAAGGGATGCGAGTTTATGTTTAATAGTCATAGTACACCTCCTATTCATCTAATGAACGACTATTAATGGTGAACATACCTTTTGGCTTGAATTGTAAAAAGGTGATAACAGCCATTAGGATAAGGACTTTACCTAATGAGGTATTGGTCATGAATTCTAGAGTAGTATTGCCAATACCCATAAAAAGTGCCCCGAAAGCAGTACCAGCAATGCGACCTACCCCACCAAGAACAACAGTCATAAAAGTATCCACAATATAGTTAGTTCCAAGACTAGAACCAATAGAACCAAGCAGTGTAAGGGCACATCCAGCAATGCCAGCTAAACCAGACCCTACTGCAAAGGTGTAAGCATCAACTTGGCGAGTAGGTACACCCAGGCAAGAAGCCATCTTTCTATTTTGCATAACTGCACGTACCTTTAGTCCACTTTTAGATTTATAAAGTATAAAATAAATACTGGTACAAATGACAAGAACAAGAGCAATAATAAAGAGACGTTTAATAGGAAAAGAAATGGTACTGGTTATGGCGATGCCGCCATTTAAAAAAGAGGGTGGTTTTACATCTACATTAGGTGTACCAAAAATAGAGCGTGCAGCTTGTTGTAGGACGAGACTAATGCCCCAAGTCACCAAAAGACTATCTAAAGGCCTACCATAGAGATGTTTGATAAGAGTAGCTTCTAAGATAAGGCCAATTAAGGCAGCAATGATAAAGGAGAAGATAAGGGCGAAAACATAATATAAGTCAAAAAGCCCCTCAGGCATACAAGCTTTAAAGATATTTTGAACCACATAGGTGGTGTAAGCCCCAATCATAAGGAATTCACCATGAGCCATGTTAATGACATTCATAAGTCCAAATGTAATAGAAAGGCCTAAGGCAGTAAGAAGTAAAATAGAACTTAAGCTAATGCCATTTAAGACTTGAATAATATAGGTATCCATAAGTTTACCTCCCTTTAAGGATGAATAGCCTTCATATTTTTATATTGAAGAAAGATAAGAAGAAGGGGTAAGCCCCTCTTCTTAATAGATTACTCATTTGCAATACCCGAAGCCCAATCATAACTTGATAAATAAGGATCTGGTTTAACAGTAGAGTCAGTTGACCAAACTTCTGTAATAAGACCATCCTTATTAATCACACCGATGCGGACAGGCTTATAAAGATGTTGATTATCACCATCAATTTTTACCAGACCTTCAGGGGCCTTAAATTCAAGTCCACTAGCAGCTGCTTTAACTGCAGCAATATCTGTTGAACCTGCTTTTTCAGCAGCAGCGGCCCAGAGATAAACAGCGATATAGGCAGCTTCAATAGGGTCATCAGTTACACGGTTAGCACCATATTTGGCTTTATAGTTTTCTACAAAAGTCTTATTCTCAGGTGTATCTGTTGTTTGATAGTAGTTCCATGATACAAGATGATTTTCCATATATTCTGTACCAATACCACTGACTTCTTCTTCAGCAATACTTACAGAACAAGTCATGATATCTTCAGGTGTAATGCCTGCATCTTTGTATTGTTTGAAGAAAGCAACATTACTGTCACCATTTAAAGTATTGAAAATAAAGTCTGGCTTAGCTTCTTTAATTTTATTAATGATGGTACTGTAATCCGTATGTCCCATTGGCGTATATTCTTCTCCAACAAGTTCAGCACCTAAGGTTTCTAATTGCTTTTTGATAATAGTATTGGCAGTACGAGGGAAAACATAGTCAGAACCAAGAAGGAAGACTTTTTTACCTTCGTTTTCTACCAACCATTCAATAGCAGGAACAATTTGTTGGTTTGGTGCAGCACCTGTGTACATAATGTTTGGAGAAGACTCCATACCTTCATATTGAACGGGGTACCAAAGTAAGCCCTTATATTCTTCTACAACAGGAAGAACAGTTTTACGGCTTGCAGAGGTCCAGCAACCAAAAATTGTTGCTACTTGATCTTGTTGAAGAAGTTTTTTTGCTTTTTCAGCAAAGATACTAGGTTCTGAAGCACCATCTTCGATGACATACTCTATTTGTTTACCTAAAACACCACCTTTGGCATTGATTTCCTCAATGGCCATAATTTCAGCATCCTTTAAAGAAGGTTCACTAATGGACATAGTACCACTTAGTGAGTGGAGAATACCTACCTTAATCGTGTCACTGCTAGAAGAATTATTGGGTGTTGGTGTGTTATTTGCATTGGGAGATTGCTTGGAGCTACATCCTGTCATTAAACTTGAAGCCATTAAGAAACAACACAATCCACTTAAAAATCTTTTATATCTTATTTTCATATAAAAACCACCTTTCAATTTGGGTTAGAGTCACAGAGAAGTTTTGGCCAGAAACTTTCTCGTGTAAAAAATAAAAAGAGGCTATAAAACATCATCATACGATGATTAGTTTTACAGCCCCTTTGCTACTAAACGATATCGTTCATCATTTCAAGTAAAACGAGATGAAATAATTATGTATTAATGATAGCGAAATTTAAATCGCTTAAAAACCCTAGAAAGCAGATATTTTCCTATAAAAATTAGAGATGTTTTTTATAGTGGATAGGTGTGGCGCCTGTATAATTTTTAAAAAGTTTACAAAAGTAATCCGTAGAACGATAACCTAATAACTCACTTATCTCATAAATCTTATGATTACGCGTTAAAAGTAGGGTTTTAGCATATTCCATTTTTAGTTTTTGAACATAGTCATTAAAATAAATGCCTGTTTGCTGTTTAAAGAGCTTGCCAAAATAATCTTTATTCAAACCTAGTGCATCTGCAACATCTTGCATGGAAGGAAGTTTTGTAAGATTTTCAGCTAAATAGCTGCAAGCGAGATGAATCACACTATTTTGGTGAGAGAGGTGATATTTAATAATCAGTTGTTGCATAGAAAAAATAATTTCATAAAATTTATGTTCCAATTCATGAGAAGAAAATTCATGAAGAGATTGTTTGGGTGGTGCGGGCTCAATGAGCTTTAGCCAATTAAATGGGATGTAAAAACCATCCCAAAGTTTGTTTATAATATATTCCAAAAAAAGAATCATCTTGATAGAACCTAACCCAAACAGCTTGATAGCTTTATGGTAGCAAAGCTCAAGTTGCTGGTTAAGCTGAGGATTTAAAGTTGTAAAAAATTCAATAAGTTGTTGGGTATCCTCAAGAGGCATATAGATGCTTAGTCCTTCTTCTATTTTAGAAGAAGTAAGCTGTTCTCTTTGCAGTAATAAGGCTTGCTTATCTAGAGACTCCTTAACTTTAGTTAGAATAGGTTCCAGTGTTGTTTCATAAATTGGCTTAAGAATATAATCAGTAGCACCGAGACGAAGTCCTTGCTGTGCATACTCGAATTCATTATAAGTACTAGCAAGTATAACAGGAACTTGATACTCTCTTGCTCGAATAAGCTCTAACAGTTCTAAACCATTAATAATGGGCATCTTAATATCTGTAATAATTAGGTCGAAGGTAGTGGTCTCAAGCTGCTCAAGGGCTTCTTTGCCATTATTAACCATCGCTTTAATATGAAATCCACATTTTTCCCAAATAGTATAACGTGTATAAATAAAACGAATAACCGCATCATCATCAACTAATAAAATAGTGTACATAGGGTTTCCTCCTTGAAAAAGATTAAGTGGGTAGGGTGGGGTGTAAGACTTGGCTGATTAAGAGAAAACTGGGCTCAAAGTCATACTGTTTTATATAATCTTCTAGTAATTGAAAATTAGTTTCTGAAAAAGCAGCACGTATATTGGCTTTATACGTTTCAAAATAAGTCAAGGCAGTAATATCTCCTCCTTCAAGATAGTGTTGTAAAGTAGTTAATATGGTTACTGAATTTTGTGAGTCTGGGTGTGGACTTCTTAAGTCTATAGGGGAGGGTAAATAACCCTCTACTTTAAGTTGACTTAAGATATGTTGGAGATCTTTTAAAGTATTTTTATAGAGATCTTCTATGGAGGTATAAAAAGACCAAAGCTGAACTTGAGGAGGTTTAGGTGAGGCCATTAAGAAAGTTTCAAATTCAACAAGTTCCTCAAATAGGATATAAGCACCTAAGTGACCTACCACACCTTTTAAAGTATGAAGAAGCAAGGTGGCTTCCTTTAAATCATGAACCATTAAAAAGGATTGTAGGCGTTTGATATCTTGATGATGAGTCAGGATAAAACGTTCTAGAAGTTGAGCATAAAGTGTAAAGTTATAATGAATAGCACGAAGAGACTTTTCAGGCTGTACTAAATGAGTACCTAATTGCTGTGCAAAGCCTATTTGCCACATAGAATCTGTAGGGTCACCCTTTTTATTGCTAGTCGTATAGGGTAAATATTTCTTTAGAAGCTCAATAAGATTTCTAAAATCAATGGGTTTAGTTGTCAGGTCACTCATACCACTTTGTTTTGCTTTAATAAAAGTACTTTCAGTGGCATCAGCAGTAACGGCAATAATAGGTGTCTCCTTAAAAGCTGGAAGTTGCCTAATAGAAGAAGTAGTTTCATAACCATCCATATCTGCCATGCGGATATCCATTAAAATGAGATGAAAAGAGTGTTCCTTTAATAAAGCAAGAGCAGCTTTGCCACTTTGGGCAGTTTGAACTTTAAAATCAAACTGAGCTAAGATTTCTTTTTCCATTGATAAGTTGACTTCATCATCGTCAATAATTAGAAGACTCTGTCCAGAAAAAGAAGTTAGCAGTTCTTCCCCTGATGTACTTGAATAGGTGTTCGTCAAAGGAAGGGAATGACTGGTGGCATTTTCTGAGAGAAGGGAAAAATAGAAGTTAGAACCTTCACCTAAAAGGCTATGGAGTTGTAAATCACCTCCTAAAAGAGATACAAGTTGTTTACTAATTGTAAGTCCTAATCCCGTACCACCGTAGTGACGAGAAGTAGAATTATCTCCTTGGATAAAAGAGTCAAAAATAGCGTTTTGTTGCTCCTTTGTAATGCCAATACCTGTATCAATCACTTCAAAGGTAATGGTATATAAGTTGTTAGGTCTACTCGTGGCACTTAGTTGAAGCATGACCTTACCGGTAGTTGTAAATTTAATAGCATTAGAAAGAAGATTAGATAATACTTGAGTGAGGCGTATACGGTCACTCGTCATAGTTGTAGGGAGAGAGTCGTCGGTTTTAATTTCAAAGCTTAGTCCTTTACTTTCAGCTTGGGCATGAAAAATCTCATAAAGCTCTTCTAAAAGGGAGGTTAATGAAAATTCCTCTATATGGAGTTGTAATTTATCGGCTTCTATTTTAGAAAAATCTAAGATTTGATTGATAATATGTAGTAAATTGTCAGAGGCCAATTTAATGCTATAAATATAGCGGGTTTGAGAAGCTGTTAAGGATGATTGCATCAAAAGATATTCGTAGCCTATAATCGCATGAAGAGGCGTTCTGATTTCATGACTCATATGTGCTAAAAACAAGCTTTTAGCTTTATTAGCTGCCTCAGCTTCCTCTTTAGCTTGTTTCATGTGAGCTTCAGCAGTACGTCTACTTTGAATTTCATGGATAAAAGAAGCATGAAGTGTATTAAAAATATCAGCTAAAAGGTAAAGTTCCTTGGTACCCTCACCGGATAATTGAAAGATTTCATCAGTAATATGTAAGCCTTTTAATTGTCGGGTATAATGGGAGATTGGAATATTAAACATACGATGAAAAACATATAAAATAATAGCAACTGTCATTAAACTAAGTAGGGTTAGGACAATTTGTAAGATCAGAGCACCATGAGTACGTTGTCTGGCAGCTTGTAGTGAATGGTCTAGACGAGCATTCATAGTTTCTTGAAAACGACTAATGGGTGTCATAATAGAAGATTTATCTTTTGTATACTGGTCATCATACATAAGTTGGATAGCTTTTTCTTTTTTTAAATGAAGGGGCAAAGGGATTTCGTGGATTGGAAGTGCATAGTTTCTTACCTCCTTAGGAAGATCCATTTCTCTTAAGGTTAAAGTATCACAAATAAGGCGCATAGCGTGGGTTTCTGTATCTACTAAAGTGTCAGAATGATACTTAGCTTCTTTTAGTAAAGCCACTTCATTAGGAGTTGAGTTAAGTATGCTTAGGGTAGTAAGAGCCGAATCTCTTGTGCGTGTAATATTAATTTCAGTCCAGTAGTTATACATATGGATAGGTTCTGAAGTAACGACGAATTTACGCGCTTCATCTGTCAGATAATCTGAGCCATCAGCTAGTTCAATACCAAGAGCTTTTAGTTGTGTGCGAAGGCTTTCAGCATCTTGTTCTGCAACAATACAAGAACGCATATAATACGTACTTCCCCAAAGTGAAACAATAATAAGAAGAAAAAGAATAAGTGAGCAGTAAGTGATAGTAGCTTGCTTAATAGGTTTTAGCTTTAACATATATAACCTCCATTAACAAATGATAAAAGGCGCAATAACCAATGGGTTATTGCGCCTTTGCAATGCTGATAGCTTATCTTGAGTATATACATAATAGGTCAATAATTCAATACTCCTTAGTTGTATTCAAGAATGTATCTTCTAAGAAAAATTACACGACAAATGTGACGGAGTGAAAAAATCAATTTAGGCTAGGAAAGTTTTACTTTTAAATTAAAGTAAAACTTTCCTAGCCTATAAGGGGTACAGGGGAAGTATTACCACCGTACCAGGAGGATTTTAGATAGTGAACTGACTACTGATATCTTGGAGTACATAAGCACTCTTACTATTATTTTCGGAAAGATGATGTACTCTGTGAACAATATCAACGAGTAACTCATTCTTCTTTACAACAGATTGAACGGCTTCAGCATTGTAGTTAGAAGCTTGTAGGACGTTATCTATTTCGCGGGTAATGGTGCCTATAGATTGTGTAATATCCTGTATCTTTTCGCCAATTTCATCGGCAGAGATTTTAATGGCATCTACATTTTCGTTAGAAGAAGATAAAAAGCTTATAATGAGATTGAATACTGGAAAAATATCTGACTCAAAGAAGTTCACAATATCAGAGAAACACTGTTTGACCGCATCAACGGAACGATTACTATTTTCTACAATACCTTGAATTTCATTAACTACCTTTTCAGATTGTAAAGATAGTTTACTAATTTCTTCTGCTACTACAGAAAATCCTTTTCCGGCTTGTCCAGCTCTGGCAGCTTCAATGGAAGCGTTTAGAGCCAATAATTTGGTTTGAGAGGTGATTTGTAAAATACCTTCCGTCATGGTTTTAACTTCCTCTATGGAAGAGAGTTCTTGGATAACTGTATGGATTCGACCTTTCGTCGCCTTCATTTTATCAAGATCTTGATTGAGCGTATGGGACAATTTATTGTTTATATCCGTATTTTTACTTAAAAATTCATTAGAGAGATTTGTCGTTTGCTGAGACCCCTTTTCAATGTTAGCCATTATTTGATTGATATGAGTAGCTAATTAATAAATATTATTGATAGCTACATGGGTGCTTTCCATGCTAGCAGATAATTCTTGTGTGGTAGCAGCATTATCATTGGCACAATCTACTAATTGAGTAGCAACTAATGTAGAAGTTTCTACACCTTCTTGTAAATCATTATTACAGCGATTAAGTTTACTAACAATGGCTTTAAAACTATCTCTTAAAGACTGAACGGATTTTGCCATAAGTGAAATTTCGTTCTTACCCTTTTGGAGACGGGTTAACTCAGTGGATTCGAGTAAGTTCAGTGCAGTAACTTTACTTAAGGCATTTTCGATACCTTCTATCTTTTTACCTAGACTATTAGCAAAGAGATAAACGACAAGGGCAATAACAAGGATAGAGGTAATTGCTACTACCAGTGTCTTTAGCGTATTGTTCGCCACTTGTTTGTAAACTTCTTGTTTGGATATGGTCATAATAAAGGCCCAATTTTGAGAAGGAATAGGAGAAAGAACAGAAATAAATTCTTTATTGTTAGTGTCCTTAAGATTAAATTGGACATTAGAGGTTTCTTTCCATGCATCTATTGTTTCTTTGAAAAGTCCTTCGCTTATTTTTGTGCCATTGAGTGATACATCCGTACTAGATATACACTGATAGGTGTTGGTATCAATTAAGGCATAGGTAGTATTATCAAAATCTGAAATAGCCATATTATTAAGTACTTCAATCAGGCTATCAACTGAAACAGCTATCCCTACAAAACCAAGCAATTTATCGTGTTCATTATAAATAGGAATAAACATCGATAGAACTTGGGTTTGAGTAGAAGGTGATAGAATAACTCCTCGGTCAATAATATCATGACTTCCTAGTAACATCTGTTGGAGTTTTTTTAGATCTTCGCCACTTCTAAAAGGTTTTCCAACCATCTCATGATTGGTATGAGCAAATACCACTGTGTTAGGATCAGCTAAATAAATACCTTCTATGTCTTCTCTATTTTTGCTATATAAGTCTGTATAGCTTTGTAGTTTTTCTTGTAATGCAGTATCATTTGGGTTTTCTAGCATTTTTTTCATATCTGGAGAGGATACATAACATTGTAAATACTGTTTGACACCATCTACATAATTGGTGGAAATTTTTCCTCGAGTAGCAATGGCATCGGATACATAATTTAAGGATAATGACTGGATAGAACGACTGGATAGAGTACCGGTAATAATAAGCAGAATAGTCATACTTAACGTAAGTAATAAAAACACACTTAATAAAATTTGATGTTTGAGTTTAAAGTTTTTATACATAGGTAACACCTCCAAGTTTTAAAGCAGTAATTGTATTCATAATATAATTCTACAGTAACAATTAATTGAATTCAATATATTTACATTATTTAGCAAAATAACGTTTTATATTGAATGTTTTTAGGTGTTTTAAATAAGTAATAAAAGAATCAACTTAATTATTTTGTTGAATTTGATTAAATTGACGAAGAAAAAGTAAAAGAAATTAGTAGCTATAGGCCAATAAAGAAAAAGAAACACAGATTCAATACTTGGAAAATTTATACAGAATGGGTAGGAAACAATGGGTAACATAAAAAAGCCCACTTAGTAGAGATTTTATTCCTACTTTAAGGGGCTTTTTGGCAAATAAAAAATATGTTAAAGCTTCTGAGGACATTTTTTTAAAAGTCCCTCCAATAAGTTATAAGGGATAGCCAGCTGTCCATAACCATTACCTAGGTCAAGATCAGGTTTGTTATCACCATGGAAGTCACTACCTCCTGTAGGAAGAAGTTTGTACTTTAGACAATGCTGTAAGAGATTGAGGACTTCATCTGACTGATGGGTACAATAAAGGGTTTCTAGTCCATCTAGTCCTTTACTTTTTAAATCAGAAAGAAGGGTGTCTAGTTCCTCTTCTGTTAAGTGATAGGCAAGAGGATGGGCAAGTACGGCTAGTCCACCAGCAGCATGGATAGTGGCAATGCATTCCTCAGGAGTACAGCGTTGACGTTGCACATAACAAGGCTTTCCACGGTTTAAGTATTTTTCGAAAGCTTCAGCACGGGTTTGAACGTAGCCTTTATGGAAGAAAGCATTGGCAAAGTGAGCTCTTGTAGCCACCACATAAGGGTCGGTAAGTAGGGCTTTATCTGCCTCATTAAAGAAAAAACCTAGCGCTTCACACTGCTTAAGCATTTGTAAGTTACGTGTGTGACGTCTAGCTAAGATGGTTTTAATTTTCTGTTTTAATAAGCTATTTTGTGGATCAATAAAGTAACCTAGAATA
>JAEZKI010000270.1 GCA_023415525.1 Bacillota bacterium
ATTCAAGGGTCTCATTAGAAATAAAATACATACCATTGATAAACTGGTCTTGTCCCAAAAGAGAAAACATTTTTTTGTCTATTTCATTTTGGAGCAAGGTTTTTCGAGAACTACTAGAGGCTTGAGAGGAGTTAGCATAATTAATAATATTAGAGTTAGATAAAATTTGATCGATGGAGGTATTTACAGCTTGAGTAGAGTAGGTAATATTATAGTTGAGTTGATCCATGAGTTTTTGAGAATAAGCACCTAAGGAATCAAGCATGACATCAGTTGTGGTTGAGGTAATAAGAAGAGATAAAATAGTAGGTGGAAGAATGCTAACTATGAGTAGTATAGAAGTGACCTGGATGAAAAGGGTTAATTTTTTTTTCTTCATAATAAAGCTCCTCTTATATAAATAAGTATAGATATACTTTAATTATATTAAGAGAAGCTTTAGAAGTATAGTTATTCTAAAAAGTAAGTAGAATAACAAACTATTTGAGCAGGAAAATGAAAGAATAAATGGGTATTTTATGAAAGTAACCAGTCATAGGTAAATTGGGATTTAAAGGTATGGACAACATGATGATAGTTTGAAAAACCTTCATCTAATAGGCGATTATCAAAAACCATCTGAACTTCTTCGTTAGCTAACATATTCCAAAAGTATAACAGTATTCCTTCAGCAGAAAAAAGAGAGAGAGTAGAAAGTATGTGATTGAAATCTTCTTTTAATGCTTGTGAAGCATAAGGGGAGTTAATAACAGGATTAAATAGTTCTGCTTGTAAAAAATTTAATAATTCTTCTTTTTTTTCTATACCCATATACTTCCTCCTTCTATTCACTACGTTATAAAATAATGGGACATACTATAAGGGGAACTTCCCTACTATTATAAGTATGAGGTAAATATTCCTAGTATGCATAGTGATAAATATAAGTATATGCAAAATAGCTACTAATATTCTAAAGTAGTAATAAAAATAGTTTATTAGTGAGGAGATAAAAGTGTTACAATAATTTGTGAAATCAATTAATTTTATAAAAAGATAAAGGTATAAAGGTAATACCATATGAAGGTTATGACATTTAATTTAAGATCAGATAATATACTCGATATCCATAATCGTTGGAGAAAAAGGAAAAGCATTGTTTGTGATGTGATTAATAAATATGAGTGTGACATTATAGGGCTACAAGAAGTAACAAATCAGATGGAAGAGGACCTCAAAGAAAATATAAGAGACTATAACATTTTTGGAGAAGGACGAACAAAAAAGTTGTTTTTAGAAAAAAATAATCTACTCATTAAAAATAACTATCTTATAGAAGAACCTAAAACATTTTGGCTTTCTCAAACACCTGATAAAAGAGGAAGTTCTATTTGGTATTCTTTGTTTCCAAGGATTTGTACTACAGCAATTATTGAAGTAGAGACAGGTGTTCGCATAAGAGTCTATAATACCCATCTGGATTGTCTACTGCCTTATGCTAGGGAATATGGACTAAAGATAATTGCTAAGGCAATGGAAGAATATCAAAAGAAAGAGGAGCTTCCTTGTATTTTAATGGGAGACTTTAATGCGACACCTAATAGTAAGCTCATAAAGAACTTTTCAAAGGGCCTGTATAGTAATAAATATTTTATAGCTGTACAAGAATTAGATAAAGAGTTGTATAAGGAATCCACTATGGGGATGTTTAGAGGAAAAGAGAAAGGGATGCATATTGACTATATCTTTGTGTCTGAGGAGTTCACTATAAAAGATGTTAAGATTATAAAAGATAGCATAGAAGGGAAATATCCTTCGGATCACTACCCTATTATTGCAGAAATCACCCTTTAATAAAGAAAATGAAAGAATAGTATAATGAATAGATAAAAATCATCATAAGAGAAAAGGGGAGTTAAGAATGTGGGAGGAAAAAATAGAGGATGAAGCTGTTTTTGAGGATTCTATATTAGAAGGAGAAACAATAGAAAATCAAGAAGCTTTAAATGTCATCTTTAGAAATATAACTTTTAAGCAAGTGATCTTTATAGAAGTTATACTTAAAAGTTTGGATTTAGTCAATGTATACTTTGAAGGATGTGATCTATCTAATATTTCCTTAGAAGAGGCTAGATTTCACAAGGTTAAATTTAAAAATTGCCGATTAATAGGAACCAGGTTGCTTGAAAGTAACTTTAATGAGGTGTTTTTTGAAAACTGTGATTTAGAGTATGCTTTATTAAGTGGAAGTGAATTGAAGGAAGTCCATTTTATAGGCTGTAAGATGAATTCTACTTCTATGGCACAATGTAAGCTTAAGAAAGTAACTTTTAAAGAAAATGAGATGATAAGGGCAGACCTAGCAGGGACAAAATTAAAAGGAATAGATTTATCCACCTGCGAGTTATCAGGTATAAGTGTAAAAACAGAAGATTTAAGAGGTTTAAGTGTAAATGCCATGCAAGCTTTAGAGTTTAGTAAATTGCTAGGCTTAATCATAAAAGAAGAAGACCCATTACTTTAGTTAAAATAGCTAAAGTAATGGGTTTTCTTTTAGGTAAAGAAAGGGTGAATTAAAACATAAAATTATTCTGTCGAATATAAAATTTAATTAGATGTTTATGGTGTTTATACTAAAATTATAGAGATTTACCAAGAAAGTTTTAAGAAGAATAACTAATAATTATACTAAGTATTGTAACTATGTATAACTTATTTTTAGGATTACATTGAAGAGAAGTGGAAGAAAAAGTAAAATAGATTGAAAGTTGTTAAAGTTTAAATTGAAGAGGGGGACAAGGAATGAATTTAGTTATTTTGGCACCCATAGGTGCGATACTTGCATTAATTTTTGCAGGTTACTTTGGTTTGCGGGTATTAAAGTTAGATGAAGGAACGGAAAAGATGGTAAGCATTGCAAGCAAGATCCGATTAGGTGCAAAAGCTTATCTTATTAGGCAGTATAAGGGAGTAGCTCTATTTTTCGTAGGGATGTTTCTCATTCTCTTACTTCTTAGTCGCTTACAGTATGTCTCTATTTTTGTTCCTTATGCCTTTATTACAGGGGGTTTTTTCTCAGGACTAAGTGGCTTTTTGGGAATGAAAATAGCTACTTCTGCTAATGCAAGGACAGCCCATGCTTGTACCAAGAGTCTGAATGGTGGATTAAGAGTAGCTTTTTCTAGTGGGGCAGTTATGGGACTTGTCGTTGTAGGATTTGGACTTTTGGATTTGAGTATTTGGTACTATATATTAGATTGGTATTATAGAACTTTCCCAGAAGCAGAGAGAATTGTCTATATTACTTCTTCCATGCTGACCTTTGGAATGGGAGCATCTTCTATGGCCTTATTTGCCAGAGTGGGTGGAGGAATATTTACTAAGGCAGCAGACGTGGGAGCTGACCTTGTGGGAAAAGTAGAAATTGGTATTCCAGAAGATGACCCTCGTAATCCAGCAGTTATTGCAGATAATGTAGGGGATAATGTAGGGGATGTAGCAGGGTTAGGGGCTGACCTTTATGAATCTTATGTAGGTTCTATTGTTTCTTCATGTGCTTTGGCAGTAGCAGCAGGTCTTTCTATGAAAGGAGTCATTATCCCTTTGGTAGTGGCAGCTATTGGTGTTGTTGCTTCTATATTAGGAACCTTTTTTGTTAAAACAGGGGAAAAAGCTTCCCAAAAGATGCTCCTTGGGGCTCTGAGAAGAGGGGTTTATTTTTCTGCAATACTTATAGCCGTCTTAGCTTATTTTTTAGTGATTGAAGTATTAGGCAAAGAGCATATTGGTATTTATT
>JAEZKI010000335.1 GCA_023415525.1 Bacillota bacterium
TATTAAGCGCTTTGGATTTACCCTGCTTGGCATTAATCCAGCACATACTTAATGCCTCAAATTGCTTCTGACAATCCGTAAATACCTTAAAGCTATCATCTTGACTCATATTATTAACTAAAATAATATCGATAAGTTCCTTGGGATAAGTAGAGTCATAGATGGACTCTAGGCACTCCTTTAAGGTATCTGAAGAATTATAGACAGGAATAATTAATGTAATCTCTGGAAACTTAATGGGCATACTTTTATTTTCTTTTATTTTCTTCTTTCTCAGTAAAATCCAAAAGCCACTTAATGCAGGAAAAATCTCTATAGCTAGTGGAATAATGACCCAAGCCATCCAAAAAACCATTTCGCCTACTACTTTATTTAGAAACACCATATGAAAAATCACCTACTTGCTGCCTTTTAATTTGATTGCGTGTAAAAACATAAAAATACAAGGCAATAGAGCAACTATAAAAGATAAACCGCCCAAAAATCGTATGGGCAAAGAAATAGATTTCATTTCCAAAAATATAAATCAATGTACAGATTACAAAGATACGTAGGATGTTGGAGCTAAAAATCCAAAGGACACCTCCCACACCATAAATGATTTTTTCTAATGTATGATAGACTGGGAAAAAGGTAAGAAGAGCCACATAGGCCATTATTTCAATAATTCCAGAACACTCATAGTCGATATACATGGAAATACTTTCCTCTGGGCGAGTAATCAGTATGAGGGCATACTCATAGTAGGTCTTATAATAGCCACAAATTTGCCCTATAATACCTGCTGCCCCAGATACAAGCTCGCCAAATCTATCATTCAAATAGCTGCTTATCAAAATAAGCATCACTAAAAACAAGCCCACACTTCCTACTAAAAAGCGAAAAAACTGCAGGTTGGCTCTTTTTAATACAGATAAGCTATAGAGCCAAAAAACAATGAGTACAGCCAATAATAGTTTCATGCTTCTTTCCTCTTTTTCTGATAGCCTAAAAAACCTAAAACCCCAATTCCTCCCATTAATAAAACACTTATTAATGGACCAGAGCTTACCCCTTGTATAATGACTACTTGTGAACCTAATGTAGGAATCTCTATTTGGGCTTCCATTCCTCTGTGTTCGCCTTCTTGACTTATAGCCCCTAAAGGAATACGAAACTCTGTCCGCTCATAAGGTTTTCCCTCTTCATCCTCTGCCGTCATTATTCTTCCATCTGTAGTGATAAGTGGCCCCTGCCAATCACTATAGTTATAAACCTCCACAGTACCTGACTCCCGATTCACTTGAATATGGAACTGAACCTGCTGTCCATCTTCTGTCGTAATAGTAAGAGGCGTATTCCCAAAAAGCTGACCTCCTTTGGTATCCATATCTATATGTAAATAGAGGTCTTCCTCCCCCACATACCACCCCAATTTATGCTCTGCATAGCCATAGCTTAAAATATGAGTAGGCTGCCCCTCCCAATCGTCATAATAGTTGTCTAGCTCAATGGCATCACTTCCTGCATACAAGTTCATTGGCAAGAGTATTAGCATGGCTAGAAAGTAACTTGCTCCTCTTACTCTTTTTTTCATTTTCATCCTCTCCTTTTCTATAAACCCACTTCACCCAAGCGAAGCTACTTAATAGTCCCAGTAGCGAAAATATGCTGCCTATTGCTAGGTAAGGATACCTAACCTGTATAATGGTCCTTCCTTCTTCTACATAAAGTAAGTTTTCATTGTGACTAAGGATTTTATCACTTTGATAAGTATCTAAATAAGCTAATGTGGTGTTAACAGGACCTTTTGTTGCTTCAATGATTATTTCATTTTGTCTGGTAGTTACCTTAAGAGGAACAATTTCCCTCTTAGGCACCTCTTGTCTTGAAATGCCAACAATGGGTTCTAGCAGCTCCAAAAGCACCTTATCCTTATTTTCTAAAGCACTAAATAACAAGTTAAAACCGATAAATAGAATGTGGTCATCTTCTTTTGTACCAATAACCCCAAGCTTATTACCATTCACCCAAGCAAAGCCTTCTTCATGGGTTAAGTTCTCTAGATAAACTGTATTCCATCTTGCATATTCCTCCTTAAAACCACTTCCTTCATATCTCTTATCTCCTACAAAAATACTAGGAAACTTATTAAAAAAGGTAATGGGTTGTACATCCACACCTAAAAACTTCATACGATTGGTCACAGCATCCACAGGCAAACGATTCATATCTACAATAATCTTGACTCCTTGCTGGGCTAACTGCAGAAGCATTTTCTCAGCTTTATCTCGTTGGTTATACGTAAACCCTGATAAATAAAGGACCTTGTAAGTTGCTAATTCTTCAAGGGAATAATCCTCTAGGTTATTACTTTTTCCAATCCGAAAGCTCGGATAAAGAAGAGCAATATTCCTTGCCGCTACTCCAATTCCAAGTGCCTGGTAGTGATTTATAATACCAAACTGGCCCTCTACCTCCAAATGAAAAAGATAAGCTTCACTTGTTTCTTTATAAAAGATATAGCCTACTGTTTGTGCTGCCTTTGCAACTTCTTCAAAAGCTTTACTTGCCTTTTCTACTGTTTCCTTCCTGATGACCACCGTATCACATCCTAAATCCAGCAACCTATCAAAAGCATAAAGGTAATGCCCTTTTTCTACAGCAGTATTAATTTGTACAATATTTTCAGCTGTAGCTGCTCCTTGCCATGCCCAACCATAAGCATAATCTGTGGCCTTCTCATCATTACATACAAAGTAAGAAGGATAGGAACCAAAAAGACTGGTATCCAAAATGGCCATGCGCTGTATCGTTATACTTTTTGCTAGTTGCAACGTCTCTGTAATCTTAACAGGCATATCTTCAAAGTATTTAGGTAAATTAAAAGACAGGATTCCATCTACTAGCAGTACACTGACCATCCCTATTCTAAAAAAGCGCCTACAGCTTTTCCAGTAAAGGAGGCTCCAACACAAAAAGGCATAGGCTATAGGAGTAAAACGCATCATCCATAACAACTGATTCAATGGTAATTTGATAAGAATAGGAATAAATGCAGTAGTTGTTCCTAAAAATATAAGAATAACCGAGATAAAACCTGGCAGGCTCTTTTTACCTGCTAAAGCAACCCCTATTCCTGCTATGACCACAACAGATAAGCCAAAATAAAAATAACCGATATGATTAATAGGACCCAAGCGAAGGAGAGGATTAAGGGATATTTGAAAGGGGGAACTTAAAGACTTCATAACCTCTGAAGTAGCTGCACTATCTATGGCTAAAGGCCCTCCCTTTAAAGCAGGGTAAATCCAAATGCCACTCAGTAAAAACATGAGGAGCATCCCTATAATGGTCTGTATAGGGCGAAGAAAGCTTTTATTTAATACAGCATATAAGAAAAGCACTATAAAGGTAGCAATGCCCACCATGGCTGCAATCATCAAATGACATAAGATCATAAGTATCATCAAAAACAAAAGAGGGAATATTGCCTTTTTCTTTTCATATTCCACAAAGGACGTTACAAAATAGAAAAGATAAGGTAAAAGCATGGTTATGGTCATACGCGGGATATTTCCCTCCGAAAAAAACACCCTCACATTATCCGGTAAGAAAAACCATAGGACTGCTAGCACAAAAGCTAACCCTATCTTTCTTTCTCTTATTCCCCACAAAAGCCAGCCAGCACCCCCTACAAAAAATGCCATCCCTACATAAAGGATATAACTTCCTTCTACAGAACCTTGCGCCAAAAACTGACAAAGTGCCAAAAGATAATACGGTAAGGGTGCCCAATACCTAAAAGGCTGTACCCCGTTATACCAAGCTTCTGTATAAAGGGGGAATATTACACCTTCCTTCAGACTTTTATATAATAGATTTGACTTAAAAAGATGCCCATAAATATCCGCACCAAAAGGGTACAGAGAAGATTGTTCCACATAAAAGAGTAGACCTAAAGCCATTAGGGAAAGACAAGCTAGACTAAGTAGCACTTTGAGCCTAGATACAGGCTTTACTCTTTCCTCTCTCTGGACTATTTCTTTCTCTAATGGCTTTATAGAAGCAACTGAAGGAAAGAGATTCTCACTCCTTACTGCTACTTCAGTTGTTATTTGAGTTGCTGTTTCAACTTTAGCTTTAACCTTTTTATCCTTCATAGGCTGCAAAAGCTCTAGGCTGGCTTCTTTAATCATTTGTTGAATAAAAATATGCTTTAAATAGTTGTTTTGACTCTGTATGGTGTAAACCCGTGAAGGCGTTTCAGCAATTTCCAGCCTAATGAGTTCTTCACCAAAAGGTTTCAAGCGCTTCTTTAGCTGTTCATACCAAATATTTCCTAAATTTTCGATAGTCGGCAAAATAATATTAAAGGGCTCCATTTCATTTAACAGTCTATTCTCATAAAGAGACAAATAAGCTTGTACCTCTTTTTCTAACTCCTCATAACGCATAAATTGAGTCTTTGAGCTTTGTATAAACAAGGTAATCTCAAATGTATGGTCATGGGCATAAAGCATATTCTGTGAATTCATACTATGTGCTGCATTTAGCTTAAATTTATAAACATACCCTTTAAATCCCATATTCTTCCCTTAAACCTTATCTGTAAGTATTTTTCTACATAATTATACTTTATTTTCATCTATTTTAATATACTAAATAATGATTGACAATAAATAAAAAATATTCCCACAAAACAGTCTGAAATACTCATCTTGTTTTATGGGAATATTTTTTCACTTTTTAGATTGTGGATCATGAGGATTGACTTTATCTAAGCTACCTCTTTCAATAGCAGTCATCAGTTTATACATAATCAACTTATAAGTTACCTTCTTAAGTTGTTCTCTCTCTTTATTCTCATCACGATAAAGGCTGTCTAGATGTTCATATTCTTTAAAGCTTTTTTCAATCATATCATTATAAAGAATGGCATCTAGCATGAATTTTAATATAGGTTTTTCTTCTGGCATAAAAGGAATAAGGGATTTTATTAACTGGGCTTCCCTTCCTAAATGACTTTCACATTCTGAGCGATAACCTTCTATTTTTGTTTTTAATTGAGAGATATAGGTCTTATCCATATACCCCCATATAAGTGCTGCAATTTCATCTAAATCTCTCTCGATATTTATAGGCAAACTTTCTTTACTCATAAGAACCCACCTTTTTTTTATATCTCTATAGTGTATTCTTGTTTGTATGTAAAAATAACTAAATAAGTTCTATTGCCTAGCCTATGTAACATACATTATAAGAGAAACTATTAAAGGTGGTTTTCCTATGAATCCTTTAGACTCCGCCACTCGAAATGATTTTCTTCTTATATCCAAATCCCTTATTCCTTATTTAAACCCTAATAATCAGCGTTCCGCGGCTCTTTTCATTAAAGCCATTGAACTTCTCTATACAGTAGAAGTCTTTTCAAAAGAAGATTTTGTAAGAGACTTTAGTCGTTCTACTGATAATGGTTGGGAAAAAAATTTCCTTAAGGATGTAAGAAAAGAGCTTTCCGATGAACGTGGTTATTTTATTGATGTTTTGTTAAAGCTGTCTGAAGCCAAAGAGATTTTTTCAGCACGTAGTACCTCTTCTAATCTTCAAAAAAGCTCCCTCTCTTCTCTTGACTCTGGGATTCCTGTAGACTCTAACTTCCCTCCACAAGAGCCACCGCCTCCTCGTCCTTCAGGTACTACTGCTAATCAAAATCAAGGTCCTAATCCTTCTGATATTCTCAATAATTTATCTGGTCTCTTAGACCCTAATCAGATGCAGCTCCTTAAGGTTCTTTCAAGTTTTATGAATAAATAATGGAAGGAGATTTATATGAACCTCTTAACGCATCCAGCCTTTTCTCATGTCGACTCTGGTTTTTTACAAACTTTACAAAAAACTATTGATTATACAAATGGCAAATCTGAAATCGAGATGCTTGGCACACTTATGGCTATTTCTAATGAAGCTAAAAAGAAAAATATTAGGTTTACTTCTGAAATGCAAAGCGCACTTCTAGACTGTCTCAAATCCCGTCTGCCTGTTACAAAGCGCAAGCAATTTGATGCCTTTTTAACTACATTTCTTTCTACAATGAATACTCAATAATTTTTAGCCAGTTCTTCATAATGCTTAGCTGATTCTACTAACCCTTCCTTTTGGGCTTCAGTAAGAGGTTTTATTACCTTTGCTGGAGCCCCTAATACCATCATACCATCAGGAATAATGGTTCCACCTGTCACAAGACTTCCTGCTCCAATCAAACATGATTTACCTATAACTGCTCCATCTAAAACAATGCTCCCCATTCCTATCAAACTTCCATCTCCTATGGTACATCCATGAAGTGTCACATGATGGCCAATAGTCACACCTTGTCCGATACAAAGAGGTGTTTTTTCTCCTACATGGAGAACACTGCCATCTTGTATATTGGTTCCCTGCCCTATTTTTATGCTATTGACATCCCCTCTTACAACTGCATTATACCAAACACTACACCCTTCCTGTAGCTCAACTTGTCCAATTAATTGTGCCCCTTCGGCAATAAAGCACCCTTGTTTTATCCTTGGGTAATGTCCCTTATAACCATGTAGCATTTTAGTCACTCTCCTTATACCCACTTTATATTTGTTAATGGTCTATATGGTACCTAAACTATTTCTTTAAGAAACCACAGATACTACTACAACTATAGAGGACATCGTATAAGCTTATGGATTGTCAACATTTAGTTGGACAACTTTTTTAAGGTGATTCATTTAAGTATTTTATTTTATATTGATACGGTGTCAGATAGCCTAATGACGAATGAATTCTATTATTATTAAACCAGTTCACATAGTCAGCTAGCTTATATTTCAATTCTCCTATGGTATCAAATTTTTCATTATAGACAAACTCTGTTTTTATTACTTTAAAGGTTGCTTCAGCTACTGCATTATCGTAA
>JAEZKI010000395.1 GCA_023415525.1 Bacillota bacterium
CTTTATCTGTATGATAAACATAATTATGGAAGTCCTTTTGATAGATAATTCCTACCACATGATCTATAGTGCCTTTATACAGTGGAAGTCTTGAATAGGCTGTTTCTGCAAACACTGAGGCAATTTCTTCTTTTGTTGCTTCAGTAGATACCGCTGTAATATCCATTCTTGGTGTTAATATATCAATAGCTTCCTGTTCTGTAAATTCAATAGCACTTCGTATAAGCATACTCTCTTGTTCATCAATTCCACCCTCTTGCTTGGCTTCTTCTACAATCGATAACAATTCTTCTTCTGTAATTCCACTATCATCAGAGGATTTTATAATTAATGATAATAATTTCTTCCACTGTTTAAATAAGAAATTAAATGGCGTTAATAATACGATAAGAATATTTAAAAACGGAGCCGCGAACATGGCAAATTTCTCTGGTGACTCCTTTGCAATACTCTTTGGCGTTACTTCACCAAAAATAAGTACAACGATTGTCGTTACAGCTGTAGATACACTTGGACCTGCCTCATTTCCAAGTAGTCTTACAAAGAGTACAGTTGCTAATGATGCACTTAAAATATTTACAATATTATTTCCAATCAAAATAGTGGATAATAAGCTGTCATAATTCTCATACAACCTCATGACGAGGCCTGCTTTTTCATTTCCCTTTTCTGTCATATTCTTAATACGAATTCTATTTAATGATGAGAAAGCTGTTTCTGTTGCTGAAAAATATGCTGACATAATAATACATACAAAAATAATTATGAGTGAAATGGTGTCACTTCCCATTTTAACTTCCTCCCTTTCTTTTATACTTCCCTATTGCTCCAAATTTATTTCCTATACTTCATCCTGTTAGGTGAAATCTTTGTCCTCCTTCCAAGTGAAGGAAAAATAAACAGCAAAAGGCATAACTATGTATCGATTATATACATAGCTATGCCTTATCATCTTATATTTTATAATGGTTTGGTTCGTTTCCGCGTCACTATCTGCGTCTTCCACTTGTCTTTCCTCCAAAATAATATATAGTCGACATTATATCAAAGTTATCGACAAATAGCAATTATAAAAGCTTTAATTCTTATGCCTCCCATCCTCTATCGTTTCATGCACAACTTTTTTCCATTTCACCTTCATAGTGTTTTAGCTTAGTAGCCAGTAAACTAACGGAAGCTATCATCATTATAAATTCAGTAATGGGCTGTGCCCAGATCATACCCTTAAATCCAAAATACTGGTTTAAAAAAAGTAGTAAAGGTACATAAAGGAGAAGTTGTCTGACTAATGTAATAGCAAAGGCATACTGGGGTTTACCCATGGCTTGAAAGGTACAGCGACTCATGGCTATAGCGCCTACAAATAACAAAATAAACATGTTGACTCTTATATATTGACTGCCAATGGCTACTACCTCCTCTGTACTTGTGAAAATGCCAATGAATACAGGGGCAAAGATTCCAAACAAGCATATAACCCCTAATTCTATACCACTTGTTACCAATATGCCTGCCTTCATTATTTCAAACATCCGTTTGTAATTCTTTGCACCATAATTATATCCCATGATGGGTTGTGTTCCTGCAGCAAATCCTTGATAGATATAGTTTCCAAAAGACATGAGTTTTTGAACAATCCCCATTGATGCAACAGTTAATTCACCATAGGCTACTGCTAGATTATTGTTAATGACATAAGCAATAGAAGTCAGCAATGTTTCTATTGTAGCTGGAACTCCCACCCAAAAAATTTCTTTCAAAATTTCAATCGTCGGCTTCAACATATGTAAACTTGGCCTAAGAATTGTTTTCTTCTTGGCATAAAGTAAAAGACTTGTAAGCATACCAACCCCATTCCCAATAACTGTTGCAATAGCTGCACCTGTAATCTCTAGGCCTAGTGTAAAAATAAAAATAGGATCTAGAATAATGTTTGTAAGAGTGCCGATGACCATGCCAAAGACAGAGTATTTAACAGAACCTTCACTTCTTAATAACTGGCCAAATGTATAATTTCCCATTGTAAAGAAACTACCTAGCAAAATGACTCTGACATATTGGGATGTAAACAATCTGGTATTCTCTCTTGCTCCCAATCCGTCTACAATCTGTGGGAGAAATAATAAACCTAAGAAAGCTATAATTATACTGCTTATCAAGGTCAATTCAAATCCAATGGTCAGTGTATGCCTTGCCTTCTTCATTTCCTTTGCCCCCATACTACGTGCAATCAACGAAGAGGCTCCTGTACCCACCATATTGGAAATTGCAAGGCTCACCATCATAACAGGGTAGGCAAGATTAACAGCTGCCAGCTGATAATCATCATGAAGTAGCCCTATAAAAAAAGTATCCACTAGATTATATAGCACCATAATAAACATTCCCATTGTTAAGGGAAGTCCCATTTTAACCACTGCCTTAGCTGGTTTCTCCTGGCTTAATGTAAATATGCGCTTATCATTGTCCAACAAAGCCTCTTGATCCAAGTTGACCATCTCTCTTTCTATTTATCTTCCTATTTACATTGTATTACTTCCCTTCTCTTTTTCATTACTGATACTTTTTTCCAATGATATACATGGGTACAAACAATCCCCCAAGCATCATTGGTAATAGGATATACTTTTCAATATTCCCCCACATATCTGGAAATAGCCCATTGATGACAAGTGTGAGTGTTGGAAAAATTACCATACACAAACAGGACCAGATACGACCAACTCTTACAATATATGGCCAGTTGCTATTATTAAATCTTACTTCTGGTATATTCATACGAATGGGACCGTCCTGAAAGCTTCCTATGGTGTTTTCATCGTAGTATGTGGGCAACTTCAACTTAACAGTTTATCCATTCCAAACATTCTTATCACCTCAAGCAAATTGTATCGTGAGGCTAGTCACTTCGCAACCGAATAGTAGTAGAATCCATGATTTCAATGGTCATTTATTAAAAACATACGCTTAAAAATTATGCCAATCTGTAAATGCATTTTTCTCATCTAGCTCATCATAAGCTGAGCAAAGTAATTGATGTTTCCATTGATCAGAGCATTGAAAAGAGATAAACCCTCCACTAAGTGTTAAATATTCTGGAGTAATTGTCTTCTCTAAACCATCAAAATTAAAAAAAGGTAGCATTTCTCGTAATTCACCCTCTATATCTGGTTTTTCCACACTTCCATCATTAGGCAAGCCATCATAAGCTTCTAACTTGCTCATGGTATCCCACGTTCCCTTATAAATGTCTTGTAATTTATCGTTATCTATTTTTTCTTGATAGGCTGGCAAAATAGCACCATCTATATCACATAATGGACATCCTGTTGAAGTAATACCATCAAAAATCTTAAACCAAAGATTATCGTTAAATTGCTTAATATTAATCTCTTGTTCTCTTTTGTTATAATAAGCTGTCATAAAGGCTGCTATGGCTTCCCCATTCCGCGGTACATTTTTCAAAACTTCAAAGGCCGTTCCCCATGAATAGGAATGATCACCATCCATCTCTTCTAGGACATCCTTTTGTTCTAACAAAATCTGGATATTTCCTATACCATATTCTTTGTTCTCATAGATTCCAGCCAGTCCTAAATGAAAGGTGCCCTTTACTAAAAATTTACCATCCTGAAACTTAATCTCAATCATCTGTTCTCACTCCTTTTTATAATGGTTTTAAATGTATTACATTCCATGGGGATATTTATCTATCATTAATCAGCATCCACCCACAAGTGATATTTCCCACAATGGAGGCATTGAAACAAGTAGCCCGCAAAACAACCTGCCTTCTCCAAATAAAGACGAGCATCTTCGTATTCATAACGATTATCATATTCCTCAAACACCTCATCAGCAATACCCATTTCCTCTAGTTCTTTTGTTCCCACATCCCCTATGTATGCACAATAATCGTTACAGCAGGCAAGCCAATACTCCCCTTGCCAACTACAATAGCCAGGTGTTCTCTCAAATAGCTCTCTCTTCTTTTCCTTATCGCCCACTTTGTCAGTTTCTGCATCTTGAACGAAGCTTCCTCTAAATTTTTTTGCTGCCGCTCCGTTAGCAACACATTCCATACAGATGCAAGAAACATCTTCTCTGCAATACATATGTCCAATGTATTCATTTACTGATTTTCCACAGCATTGGCAAGTATTATTGCCATGTTCCACCACATCGTTGTTATAAACATTAGGATTATACTTAAAATCAATTCGCTTATCCATTTTTCCCCTTCTCTCCTCTATCATTAATAATTTTTTCCATCTTATTGTATACCGATAATATTTCTAAAAATCCTATACCATTTATACCCTATATAGAAGAAGACCTCTCTCATTAGCAATGGAGCCTTTGTTTTCATTGTTATATATCTTGTAGTTTGTGTGGGCGAACTATAGGCTTTTATCCCTGCATCCTTTGCTAGTAACATGGCACGTTTCATATGTAATGGATCGCTTACTATTAAGGCGGTAGAATACCCGTAAGCTGCCATTATTTCTTTGGTGTTTTCTAAGTTTTCCTGGGTTATAGTAGACTTATCTTCTATTAAAATATTGATTTCTAGAATTCCCTGTGCTATAGCATATTTTTGAGCTGCTTTGGCATCAGACCCCTTGTTTCCTTTTCCTATACCACCTGTAACAATAATCTTTTTTACATAACCTGCATAATATAAAGCTATTCCATGGTTTATTCTCTCCTGATACACTGGCGATATTTCACCATGAGACGTAGCAGCCCCAAGAATAATAGCTACATCCGCATAACATACTTCATCTTTTGTACTAAAAAGGCAAATACTTATTAAATATTAAATTCTTCTTCTCAAAATTTTTTTGATAGTGACTTATGGACCTTCTTGTGCGTAATGTCTCAATTTTTTCTTTCATTGTATTCCCTCTCCAAAGTTATATTTTTTGAATATTTAATATATTAAATATTATCATTAAGGCATTGCTATTTCAATGCTTTTCTAACTTATGGAGAGATAGCCCCTATCGTCCCTTTTCTTGTAATAAATTCTGAACAAATTTCTGCTATCCGCCTTTTGGAGATTCCATAAACCCTCACCCAATAATCCTTGCAGTGCAGTTATTTTTGCTTTAATTATATGTTATTTGAATATACATAATTATTATAAATATGATAAAATACAATCAATTATACCAGAACTGAGGTGAGCGTAATGCTCAAAATAGCCATTTGTGATGATCAAATACAGGAACTTAATCAAATTGACATACTGCTGAATGACTATCTGCTAGCAGAAAGTCTCACAGTAGGAATAAAGAAATATTCACACCCTGATGAATTGCTAAGTGCCATAGAAAGCGAGAGCTTTCATATTTACATATTAGATATCGTTATGCCTATGGTGAACGGTCTGGAACTGGGCAAGGAAATTCGCCGGCTTGACCGGGAGGCACAGATTATCTATACCACCACTGAGCCTCAGTTTGCTCTAAATGCTTATGCGGTAAACCCTCTCAATTATCTCATCAAGCCAATTGATAAGGCAAATCTCTGGGATACTCTTACTCTAGCTATCTCTAAAATAGACTTATCAGAAAGCCAGTCCTTTACGATTAAAACACCTAACAGTCTTCGTGTTGTCAACTTATCGGATATTTTGTGCTGTGAATATTGCAACCATACTGTCGTGTTTACGCTTAAAAATAATGAAGAAATTATAAGTCGAACTATTAGAGAGAACTTCTCGTATTATATTGCTCCAATCTTGAATAACCTTCATTTTCTAAAATGCCACGCCTCTTTTATTGTCAACATCCGAATGGTAGAGCGTTTTTCTAAGGATAGCTTCACCCTGCGTGGAGGAAAAGCAGTACCCATCGCCAAGGGGCAGTATCCAACAGTTCGTGATGCTTTTATGGACTATTCCATGACCAAGGGGGATTTATTATGACGACTCTTTTCCCTGACTTACTACGGGCAGTCATCACCGATATAATGCTCATACTTTTGCTCTGTACTATGGCTACACCCAAATATAAAAATAAATGGGTATATATTGTTGCAGCCACCTCCATAATGATTACAAATATCAGTGTCAACTGTTATTTTTATCTGTTAGAAAACTATACTGCTGTATTTTATATGGACTTAATGATGCTGATTGTCATTGGAATTGCACTAAAACCGCTATTTAGTGATAAAATGATGCAGTGGTGCTTTAGCTATATCACTATGCTCAACATTTATGTAGCAGTAGTGTTCTTGAGCTATATTTTTTGCGACTACTTACCAAGTCCTATTTATGCTAACACATTTTTGCGCCTTGTTTTCTTTTCGGTCACTATTTGGGTGTTTCAAAAGAAGGTATCCGTGCTCTATCGCAATGTGCTGGACTATTGGCATATTTATATCCTTCCTGTTATAACACTGCTCCTTTGCTTTATGGGATATTTCTTTGGAGGTGATATTGAACAACAGCTCATTTATAACATCGTGCCACTGACACTCCTTATTTTTCTGGGAGTTTCAATCTATATTGCCAGTATTCATTCGCTAAAAACACTAACAGAGCAATATATGATGCGAGAAGAAAATCAAGTGATGCAGTCAGAACGAGAATATCTGCATCTGGCTGCCCAGGGAATGTCACTGCGACTTAAGTTAATGGAAGAGGTCTCTGCACAAAATAGTCGTGCTGCTCATGACCGCCGTCATTTCAACAACCTACTCCTTGAGTTATTGGAGCAAGGGCAACAAAGAGAAGCCATTTTGCTTCTTAAAAAGCAAAGTAAAATCACGCCAAAGACAAACAAAGTTTATTGTGAAAACCCTGCAGTCAATGCAGCTGTATCTCACTATGCCACCATGGCAGAACAAGCTGGTATTACTACAAAAATAGAACTTGATATTCCAAACGAAATAGAAGTAGACTCTTTAGAACTTTCTATGGTCGTTTCAAATCTAATGGAAAATGCCATACAAGCTTGCATAAAACTTGAAAGCCTTACCTATCTTTGTTTTACTTGCCGAAATAAGGGTAGGCTTCTACTTGAAATGGAAAATACTTGTGATGCTAGCTTGGTTCTTGATGATAATGGCTTCCCAAAAGCCTTAGCTAATGGTCACGGTATTGGTAGTAAGAGCGTTCTTGCCTTCTCTAAAAAGTATGATGGCGAACTCATCTATAAAATAGAAAAGGGCGTTTTCAATGTGCGTCTTTTGGTTTAAGAACAGCAAAAATGATTTGTCAAGAATAAACTTTAAGTCAATATATTTTATAAAGTGTAAAAATGATCCTTTGAAGTGTAAGGGGTCATTTTTTGTTTTTTTATGGTAAGGTCTGCTTATAAATTTTCATATCTATTCTCATATTTTTCTGAGCAAAGGAGCGTGAGGAAATGAAAAACAATAGGCAGGAGGATTCCCCTCTCTCTGACCCTAATTCTGAGGGCAATGTATGGCCCAAACAGGTTTGCCCTGCTTTTATCCCAAGAGTTGATGCCCCAAATGGGCTTTGGCAGTGCTGGTACTGTGTCTATGCAGACTTTCATTTAGACAAACCCAAGGCTTTGGAGGTAGGCATATGCTATTGGCCAAGAAAACTTACAAATTAGAAAAGAGAGGGCTAATTTAAACGCAAGGGGTGTAGCCACACTTTCATGGGCGCCTCATGCACTAAGAACAACAAGCGATAGCAATGGACGCTATTTCATATCCAATGTGCCCTACGGCCATTATAATAT
>JAEZKI010000403.1 GCA_023415525.1 Bacillota bacterium
AAGCTATATAGTCCAAGCTCCGAGCTCTGCGCAAAAACATAAACGCATCGGGAACTTCCGTTACAAAGTAACAAAGATAATATGAGATGAACTTGTATTAAATAGGGTGGTACCGCCAATAATAAATGGCCCCTATGCATTTTATGCATAGGGGCTTTTAATTTTTAAAGATTCTAAAATAAGATAATGAATTACAACAAGGATTAGATTTTAAGTTTTTATAAGCTTTTAAATAAGATGAGTAGATGGGATAGTCAATAATACATCATTTAAAGTTTTATCGTTTAAAGTAGTCGTTGATCATGTTGAAAGAAAAGGATGAGAAGATTATGTTAATGAGCAAGTTATTAGGTGAAAGATTTAAAGAAAAACCAGGAGAAGCAACAAGTATTAGCCATATTTATTTATTAAGAGGGGGCTATGTGCGTCAAGTAACCAATGGTATTTATTCTTTACTACCACCAGCTAAAAGAGTAGTTGCAAAGATTGAAAACATTATTCGTCAAGAGATGGATAGAATTGATGGGCAAGAAGTTCTTTTTCCTGTAGCCTTACCAGGAGATTTATGGCAAGAATCAGGGCGCTTTGAAGCAGTGGGAAGTGAACTGGTACGTTTTAAAGATCGAGCTGGTAAAGACATGGTTTTAGGGATGACTCATGAAGAAGCTGCTGTGCATTTAGCACGTACAGAAGCCAAGTCCTATAGCCAATATCCTTTTATGATTTACCAGATTCAAACCAAGTTTAGGGATGAACCTCGTGCAAGAGGTGGGCTCATTCGTGTAAGAGAATTTACAATGAAGGATGCTTATTCTTTCCATACTTCGCAAGAAGATTTAGAAAGCTATTACGAAGAATGCTTACAAGCTTATCATAGGATTTTTAGGAGAGCAGGTGTACCAGAGGTAATCTGTGTTAAGTCAGATACAGGTATGATGGGAGGGAAGGTAGCCCATGAGTTTATGTTGCTGACTGACATTGGTGAAGATACCATCGTGGTATGTGATAGCTGTGATTATCAATCCAATATGGAAGTAGCAACTTCTAAATTACCTGTTGCTACAACAGTAGAAGGTAAAATAGAGGAGGTTCATACACCAGAAGCACATACGATTGAGCAGGTTGCAGAGTTACTGGGTGTAACAAGCAGTCAAACCTTAAAAGCCTGTGTTTTTGAAGTAGAAGGCCAAAAAGGACCACTCATTGTATTTATTAGAGGAGACCTTCAAGTTAATGAATCAAAGCTACAAAAAATCGTTAAAGCAGAGGTTAGTCCTTTTGAACGCTATGAAGATACCCCAACTCTTTGCTATGGCTTTATGGGGCCTTATAATTTAGAAGCAGAGGGGGTAACAGTAATTTTTGATGCCTCTCTTAAGAACGAGAAAAACCTAGTAGCAGGAGCTAACAAAGTCGATTACCACATTAAAGGAATTAGCGTGGAAAGAGATATTAAACCTGAAGCTTATTATGATGTAGCTCAAGTAAATGAGGGCCATGAATGCCCTAATTGCCATGGCAAATTACAATTTAAAAGAGGGGTAGAAGTAGGTAATATATTCCAACTTGGTACGCGCTATTCAGAAAGTATGCATATGACCTATACCGACTCCGATGGAAAAGCTAAGACACCTATTATGGGCTGTTATGGGATTGGGGTAGGTAGACTTTTGGCTTGTATTATAGAAGCAAGTCATGATGATTGGGGTCCTATTTGGCCGATGGCAGTAGCACCATGGCAAGTACACCTTTGTGTACTTAAGAGCAAGTCTTTAGATACCGATGGTATTGGTTTTGAAATCTATGAGCAATTAAGCAAACGCTTTGAAGTTTTAATGGATGATCGAAATGTAGCGCCAGGTGTTCAATTTGCTGATGCAGACCTTTTAGGAATACCTGTTCGCATTGTAATTGGTGAAAAGAACCTAAAAGAGGGCAATGTAGAGTTAGTGACAAGAGATAAGAGCATCAAGAAGCTAGTAGCTGTAAAAAACATCGAAGAAGAAGTAGCAGCTTTAGTAGAGGAATTAATAAGAGCAAATAATTAATTTATTTCCAAGGAAATAAAAAAGGGGGAGTATGGTGGGGATCGTTGTATTCATTCTAACTATTGTCGTATTAGACTTTTGCAATGAAGGCCTTAATCGATTAGAGTGGACACCTTTTGAAGGCATCCAAAAGAAATTAAGATATTTAAAAAATAAGAAGTTGTGGATGTATATCAGTCTTGTATTAAGTATCATGCTAGGTGTAGGGATAGGAAGTGTTTGTGGACTCACGAATATAGGGTTATCTATTGCAGGAGGAATATGCTGTAGCCTAAGCAATATACTTTTTGAAAATACGTGGTTTGACAGTTTGCGTAATACGCTACGTTAAGTTAAATAAGAAAAATACAAATACATTATCTAACAAAGGAGAAAAGAAAATGGCAGGAAAACAAAAATTCGTATCTGAAATTACCGATATGGATAAAGACTTTGCACAATGGTATACCGATGTAGTAAAAAAGGCGGAGCTTGTAGATTATGCAAGTGTAAAAGGGTGTATGATTATTAAACCTTATGGTTATGCCATTTGGGAGCTCATTCAACAACAACTAGATAGACGATTTAAAGAAACAGGACATGTGAATGTGTATATGCCTATGTTTATCCCAGAAAGTTTATTGGAAAAGGAAAAAGACCATGTAGAAGGTTTTGCACCAGAGGTAGCTTGGGTAACCCATGGTGGAAAAGAAGAATTAACAGAGAGACTTTGCGTAAGGCCAACATCAGAAACTTTATT